>NZ_JBPCSJ010000196.1:0-13533 GCF_051007235.1 Hydrogenophaga sp.
GCAGGCCCCGTTGGCCGACTGGGTCGCCCCCGAAGTGGCCGAGCAGGCCCGCAAGAGCGGCTACGGCAATGCCTTCGAAGCCATCCGCGCCTACGTGCCCTGGCGCGTGGCGCTGTACTCGGACGCAGGCGCCCCGCTCTACCCCACACCGCGCCCGGGAGGGCCGCTCACGGCCACCGTGGTCGGTCCTGACGGCGCGACCTCGGGCTCGGGCGCCGGCGAAATCCACACCGACCGCCTGGGCCGCATCCGCATCCGCTTTGACTTCCAGGCCAGCGAAGCGCAGACGCCAGCGGCCAACACCAGCAACGCCAGCACCTGGGTGCGCGTGATGCAGCGCTTTGCCGGCGCCGGCATGGGCTGGCAGTTCATCCCCCGCGTGGGGCAAGAGGTGCTGGTGGATTTCGTGGACGGCCAGATCGAGCGGCCCATCGTCATCGCCGCGCTCTACAACGGCCAGGGGGAAGCGGGTGTGCCACCCACGCCCGGCGGGCCAGGCGCTCAGGCGGAGCTTTCCGCGCTGGCCCGGAGCAGCGACCACCGCCCTGGCGCCCAGGGCAACCGCATCGGCGCCGGCCACAGCCCGGCCTGGCACGGGGCCGGCTCGGCCGCAGCGACCGCCGGATCGAACGGACAGTGCAACGCCAGCGCCTTGAACGGCATCAAGACGCAGGAGTTCGGTGGTTCGGGCCACAACCAGCTGGTCTTTGACGACAGCGCGGGGCAGCTGCGCGTGCAGTTGGCCACCACCCAACATGGCACCCAGCTGAACCTGGGCCACCTCATCCACCAGGCCGACAACCACCGCGGCAGTCTGCGCGGAGCGGGCTTTGAACTCAGAACCGACGCCTACGGAGTCATCCGCGCCGCCAGCGGCGTGCTGCTCACCACCTATGGACCGACGGGAACGGGTGGTACCCCCTCAGGACAGGCCACCGCAGAGCCGGCCCTGGACAACGCCGCCGGCATCGCCCTGGCCGCACAACTCAAGACGCTGGGCCAGAGCTTGAACCAGGCCGCCGGCACGCACCAGATCACGCAGTTGGCTGCGCAGATCGGCAGCGGCCAAGCAGGCCAGAGCAGCCTGGCGCCCGAGGGGGCGAAGCCCGAGGCCACACTGGCGGCCTGGCACACCAGCGTCAAAGGCATGGTCAAAGCCGCCAGCTTTGAGCAAGCCCAGGGCGACGCCGGCAACAAGACCACCGACACGGCCAACACCAACGTACCGGCCAGCGCCGACCCGATCATCGCCATCGCCGCCAAAGCCGGCTGGGCCCAAACCGCCGGGCAGGATGTGCAGGTCAGCGCGGCCGAGAACATCACAGTAGCCAGCGGACAGGACAGCCACTGGGCCACGGGCGGCGCCTACCGCCTGCACACCGGCCAGAGCATCGGCATGCTGGCCGGCGCGGTGCAAGCGGGCACTGAAGCGGCCGGCAAAGGCATCACGCTGATCGCTGCGCAGGGCGACACACAGATACAGGCCCAGAGCGATACCCTGCAGATCGCGGCCAAGCAGCAGCTCTCAATCCAGAGCGAAACCGCCAACATCGACTGGGCCGCAGCCAAGAAGATCACCCTGGCCACGGCCGGTGGGGCCAGCATCGTCATCGAGGGCGGGAACATCACCGTGATGTGTCCGGGGACCATCACGGTGCAGGCGGGTGCGAAGAGCTTCTCGGGGCCGGTGGGGGTGAGCTACTCCCTGCCTCTCTTGCCTAAACAGGTCTGCGTTGCTTGCTTGCTGAAGGCCCGCGCAGCGGGGTCTTCTTTCGCTGTCCGGTAGTACTGCTGTGCAGACGTTTTCAAGCTACGTGGCGACCGCTTTGATAAGCGGTCCACCGGAAGGGAAGCATCATTTCTTACTGCTGGATGCGGCTGTCGCTCATGGGCGCAATGTGGCTGCAGAACTCCGGCTTAGCTGTCAGGCCGTCGATGTCCTGACGGGTACGCCCTGCCAGTGGCGCGACTGCGCCAGTCCCGTCCTGTTGTCGCTTCCCGCTCACTCCATGGGTCCGTCGGCCGCCGAGTCGACGGAGCAGGCATTGGACAAGTGGCGCTATGCCAATGCATTCCTTTTCATCAGGAGCGATCTGCCAACAGAACAGATGTGCGCTTCCCTACGGGCGAGAACAAACGCTGTTTTGCCTCAAAACCTTGATGTACTGCTCCGTTTTTTCGATCCCCGCGTCTTTGATCGTTTGCTGAGTGCACTGACCGTCGAGCAGCGACAAGCGTTTCTGTCAGTTTGAAGTCCCCTCGAATTCCTGAGCCAGTCAGAAGTAGAGGTTGGGGAATAGTTTGACACGGTACTCGACAGGTGGGATTCGGCCGAGGGCTTCATGGGGGCGGTGGTGGTTGTATCGGTGCAGCCAGTCGCCCGTCATGTCGCGCACCTCCTGCAGTGAATCGAAGACGTAGCAGTCCAACACCTCGGTGCGGTAGGTCTTGTTGAATCGTTCGACATAGGCGTTCTGCGTGGGCTTGCCGGGTTGGATGTGCTGCAGGGCGATGCCCTTGCTCTGAGCCCACTGGGCCAGCGCGTGGGCGATGAACTCAGGGCCGTTGTCCAGGCGAATCGACAGCGGCGCACCGCGCACCTCCACCAGCTCGTTGAGCGCCCGGATGACGCGCGCAGCCGGCAGGCTGGTGTCAACTTCGATGTGCAGGCCCTCGCGGTTGAACTCGTCGATGACGTTGAAGGTCCTGAAGCGCCTGCCGGACCACAACGCATCAGACATGAAGTCACAGCTCCAGCCCTGGTTGGGCTGGCCTGCTGCGTGTAGTGGTTGCTTGATGCGCGCAGGCAGCCGTTTCTTGCCCCGCCGTGGCAGATTCAGCCGCAGCTCGCAGTACACGCGCCAGAGCACCGTCTTGCCCCAGGGCTTGCCCTGGTGGCGGGCGCTGTCGTACAGCAGGCCAAAGCCATGGCGCGGGTTGAGCACCATGTGGGCTTGAACGAAGGCAATAACCCCGGAATCGTCGCGTGCGACAGGCTGGTAGCGCAGTGTGGAGCGAGCAATCCCGCTGGCAATGCAGGCCCTGCGCTGGCTCATACCGTGCGCGGCCATGAGACTTTGAACAACCACCTCGCGACGCTCCGGGGTCAGAGCTTTCGGTCAACAACGTCCTTGAGCGCGTGGTGCATCAGCGCCAGGTCGGCGTACATGCGCTTGAGCTTGGCGTTCTCATCCTGCAGCTGGCGAAGCTGCGCCAGGTGCGAGACCGTCATGCCCGAGAACTGGCTTTTCCACTTGTAGTACGTCGGCTCGCTGATGCCGTGCTTCCTGCACGTCTCACCGACCTTCGCACCCATCTCGACTTCCTTGAGGATGCCGACTATCTGCGCTTCGCTGAATCTGGATTTCTTCATGTAGAGACTCCGTCTGGGGGAATTCTCTACTTCCGGGTGGTCCAGGTTTTCAAGGGGACTTCAGGATGAATTCGGTTCAGCGATCAGTCGGCTCCTGTGTCGACGCCTTTCGGACAGTAGCGCCCCACAGGAGCTTGGGCATGGGCTGGGATGATCCCGGCACCGGATGACACGACGCGCGTATTGGGGTCCTTGTCTCGGGGATCTTGAATCTGTATGGTCCCCATACCCCACCCGATTCAGCCTCGGTGTCGACGCGGGGCCGGCCCCCCGTTCATTCCTCTGACCGAGCTCACGCCATGCGCCATTTCATGACAGATCGCACACCGCTGCGGCTGCACCGTGTGCTGCCCTTGCTCATCGGGCTGATGATGGGGGCCTGTGCCGGACCGGAGGGCACGACCCGGTCCACCGGCGTGGCACCTCCACCGGCACAGCCCGAATCAGCTTCCGGCCTGACCGCCAAACCCGGCTGGCGCTTCCAGCGGCAGGCGGTGGCCGCCGCCAACCCGCTGGCCACAGAAGCCGGCGCGCAGGTGCTGCGGGCCGGTGGCAGCGCAGTCGACGCCGCGATCGCCGTGCAGATGGTGCTGACGCTGGTGGAGCCGCAGTCCAGTGGCATCGGTGGTGGCGCCTTCCTGCTGCACTTTGACGGCCAGCGCGTGCAGGCCTTTGACGGCCGGGAAACCGCCCCCGCCGCGGCCACACCCCAGCTGTTCCTGGGCGCCGATGGCAAGCCCCTGCCCTTCATGGACGCGGTCGCGTCCGGCCGCTCGGTCGGCGTGCCCGGCGCCGTGGCCATGCTGGCGCTGGCCCACCGTCTGCATGGCAAGCTGCCCTGGGCGCGGCTGTTTGAGCCCGCCATCGCCATGGCGGAACAGGGCTTTGCCGTGAGCCCACGGCTAAACACCCTGCTGGCAGGCGAAACCGCCCTCAAGGCCGACCCGGTGGCTGCGGCTTACTTTTACCGGCCCGACGGCACGCCCCAACCGGTGGGCCATGTGCTCAAGAACCCCGAACTGGCGGCCGTGCTGCGCAACCTCGCCGCCATCGGACCGGCCGCCTTGCATGAGGGCCCTGTGGCGCGGGCCATCGTGGCCAAGGTGCAGCAACACCCGGTGCGCCCTGGCGCACTGTCGCTGGACGACCTGCGGCGCTACGAGCCCAGGGAACGCGAAGCCCTGTGCTTCGACCACACCGCGCAGGCCAAGGCGCTGCGGGTCTGCGGCTTTCCGCCGCCCAGCTCGGGCGCCATCGCGGTCGGCCAGATCATGGAGCTGCTGGCGCGCACACCACAGGGTGCGCAACCACTGACCGGCGTGCCTCGCGCCGACTGGCTGCACCGCTACATGGAAGCCTCGCGCCTGGCCTTTGCCGACCGGGCGCAGTACCTGGGCGACCCGGACTTTGTCGCGCCCCCTGCCGGCAGCTGGAACAGCCTGCTGGCACCGCGTTACCTCGACGAACGGGCAAAGCTGATCACCCCGGTACGCGCACCGCAGGCCAACCCCGGCCAGCCAGGCGGCGTGGCCAGCGCATGGGCCCGCATGCCCGACCAGCCCGAATACGGCACCAGCCACATCAGCATCGTCGACCGCTTCGGCAACGCCCTGGCCATGACCACCACCATCGAAGCCGGCTTCGGCTCGCGCCTGATGGTCAACACCGGCGAGGGCCGCGCGGGCGGTTTCCTGCTGAACAACCAGCTCACCGACTTCAGCTTCACGCCGGCGGACGCGCAAGGGCGGCCGGTGGCCAACCGGGTGGAGCCGGGCAAGCGGCCGCGCTCGTCCATGTCGCCCACACTGGTGTTCGACAAGGCATCGGGTCAGTTGCTCATGAGCGCGGGCAGCCCGGGCGGTGCGCTCATCATCCACTTCACCGCCAAGACGCTGCTGGCCACACTGCAGGGTGGGCTATCGCCACAGGCGGCCATCGACCTGCCCAACTTCGGTACCACCGGCGGCCCGGTGCTGCTAGAAGAAAAGCGCTTCGACGCCGCAACGGTGCAGGCGCTGCGCGAGCGTGGCCACACCGTCAACGAAACCGCCATGACCAGCGGTCTGCAGGCCCTGCAGCGCGCACCGGGCGGCTGGCTGGGCGGCGCCGACCCGCGCCGCGAAGGCGTTGTTGCGGGAGACTGAGTCCTCGGCGCCCACCGACCTTGTGGTTGGCTGACGGGTCACTTTCCCCCCGCCGGTGACAACAGGCGCTCGAGCATTTCAATGCGGTGGCGGTGCACCGTGGTGATGGCGTAGAAGCGTTCCTGCAAATCGGCCAGCTGGCCCACCACCACGAGCGCGCCCGACCTCAGTTCGTCCTGCACCACCACGCCAGGCAGCAAAGTGAGCCAGCCGCTGTCGCGCGCGATCAGCCGCAGCATGGCCATGTCGTCCACCTCGGCCCGCAGCCGGGGCCGGATGCCCGCCGAGGCGCACAGCGCGTCGAACTGGGCGCGCACCGCGTGGCGCGGGCCAGGCAGCGCGATCTCCACCCCGTCCAAGTCTTGGGGCACCCGCAGGACGTCGGCCGCCCAGCGCCCTGCTGGCCCGACCAGCGACACCGCCTGGCTGCCCAGAAACTTGCAATACAGCGGGCGCTCTGGGTCGGCCGGTACCGCCTCGTTGGCCAGCACCACGTCCAGCTGGTGCTGGGTCAGGCGCTCCAGCAGCCCTTCCAGTGGGCCGGATTCCAGCGTCAGCACCACCGCCGGGTCGGCCAGCAGGGGCCGAATCCAGTTTTCCTGGTAGTTGCGTGAGAGGGTGGCCACGCTGCCCACGCGCAGCCGGGTGATGCCCTGGTCGCGGCCCTCCAGCCGCCCTAGCAGCTCCTGGCCCAGCCCAAAAATGTTCTCGGCGTACGACAGCACAAGGTGACCCGTTTCGGTCAGCACCAGACGCCGGCCCTCGCGGTTGAACAGCGGCTCACCCAGCCGTTCTTCGAGCTGCCGAATCTGGGCCGACAACGCGGACTGCGAGGTGTTCAGCGCTTCGGCTGCTCGCGTGAGATGACCGTGTTTGGCCACCCGCCAGAAGTACAACAGGTGATGAAAGTTGAATTGCTCCAGCTTCATTGTTCTTTTTTGATTATGTTTTCGTTCGTATCAATCTATTTTACAGAACCCATGGGATTTCAGAGGATCGAGGCATTCGAGCAAACCGGTTTCCAACATGCAATTCACCTTGGCCCATAACCCGAACACCGCCATGGCGCTGGCGCCCGCAGCCGTCATGCTGCTCGCCTTGCTGATCGCGCTGGCCTGGCCCCGTCCGACCACCGGGCGGGTGACTCGCCTCTGGGCGACGGTCAACGCCCTGTCGTTGCTGGCCCTGGGCCTGACTTTGGTGGGTGTCTTTCTCCCAGGCACCGCCGCCCGCAGTCACTGGCTGGCAGTCACGGCGCTGGGCGGCGCGCTGGCGGTGCTGGTGCAGTTCCTGGGCCTGGTGATCGGTGTCTTTTCGGCCCGGTACATGGAGGGTGAAGCTGGCCAAGCGCGGTTCGTGGCGGCGCTCGCCGGGGTGCTGGCCGCCGTGCACACCCTGCTCATGGCCGACCACTGGCTGCTGCTGATCGGCGCGTGGGCGCTGGTGGGTGTGGCGCTGCAGCCGCTGCTGTGCTTCTACCCCGACCGGCCTTTCGCCTTGCTGGCCGCGCACAAAAAACGCCTGGCCGACCGGCTGGCCGATGCATGGCTGTTGGCAGCGGCCGGCCTGGCCTGGTCGAGCGTGGGCAGCGGATCGCTGGCCGAACTCTTCCAGCATGTGGACACCCATGGCGCCAGCCCTACCCTGCAGGCCAGCGCCGTACTGCTGGTGTTGGCCGTGGTGCTGCGCCTGGCGCTGCTGCCGGTGCACGGCTGGCTGATCCAGGTGATGGAGGCGCCCACGCCAGTGTCTGCCTTGCTACACGCCGGCGTGGTGAACCTGGGGGGCTTCGTGCTGATCCGTTTTGCGCCGCTGCTGGAACACGTGCCGCTGGCGCGCGGGCTGCTGGTCGCAGTGGGCCTGGGCACCGCCGTGCTGGCGGGCCTGGTCATGCTCACGCGTATCAGCATCAAGGTGCGCCTGGCGTGGTCCACCGTGGCGCAAATGGGCTTTCTCGCGCTCGAGTGCGGGCTGGGCCTGTACACGCTGGCCGCGCTGCACCTGATTGGCCATTCGCTCTACAAGGCCCACACGTTCCTGGCCGCGTCCAGCGCGGTGCGCAACACGCGGCTGCAAACGCTGCAGACACCGCGCCAGCTGCGCGCGGTCAGCCTGTGGCTGGCGCCGCTGGTGAGTGTCAGCCTCGTGCTGGGTCTGCAAACGGCCATCAGCCCAGGCGCCTTGCCGTGGTGGTGGGCTCTGGTGCTGGGACTGGCCTGGGCGCCGCTGCTGTGGCTGCCTGCGCCGACCCAGGCCCACAGCGGTCGCAGCCTGCGTGTTGCGGTGTCCGGCCTGTTGATGGTGGCCGGGCTGACCGGTCTGACCCTGCTGGCGCACTGGCTGCCGCTGAACCTGCAGGACTCGCCGCACCACGCCCTGGGCGCCGTGGCGCTGGCCGGCATGGCGGTGCTCTACCTCGGCCTTGTGCTGCTGCACACCCGGCCGAGCGCGCTGGAAGCCTGGCGCCGCCGCAGCTACGCGGGCTTCTATCTGGACGAACACCACACCCGACTCACCCTGTGGCTGTGGCCCACCCGGTGGGCGCCCGACAAGAGAGCGTCGCACGGTCGCCCAACTCCGCCCAAGGCGTCGACACAGCTTTCAGACTGACGTTTTCACAGGACCCACCATGACCACCTCGACCGCAGAACACGCTGCCCCAGACGCCAACCACACAACCCGCCCAGGCCATCCGATATCGCCCGGTCTGCAGCGGCAGATCGAGTCCGCCTGCGCCCAGGCCTGCCAGATGATTGCGCCGGCCTGGCCGCTGGACCGCGCCATCGCGGTGAACCCGCATTGGTCGCGCATCGGCATGCCGGTGCGGCGGGTGGCGGCGCGCATGGCGGTGCTGGGCGACGTGCAGGTGTTCCCATCGCGCGCAACCCAGCAGCTGGCGTGGGAACAGCAGCGCATCACCCACGCCGACTTGTTGCAAGCACTGTCCGGGTTGCCCGCTGCGCTCGCCGCTGGCCTGACACCCGAGCAGTGCGTGGGAGCGCTGCAACGCCCTGCCGCCATCCGCCAGCTGCCCCTGCTGATCGATGTGCTGGACACCGACCCGCAACGCCACCAACGGCTGTCGTGGCGGCAAGCGATCTCCCACCAGGTGAGCCAGACCTGCGCCGCCTATTTCGACACTCACCAGGCCAGCTGGCAACCCCAGCGCACCAGCGGCCTCTACGCGTTCTGGCGCGAGACCTTGCAGCACGACCACGGCATTGGCGTGCTCATGGGCCTGCCACAGCTCGGTGCAGCGCTCAGGTCCCTGCCGCCGACCCGGGAAGACGCAGAATGCTGGGTGTTGCAACGCTTGGGCCTGCCGCCCGACACCTGGGCCGAGTACCTCGAAGCGGTGCTGCTCACCGTGAACGGGTGGGCTTCGTGGTGCGCTTATCTGGGCTGGCAGGCGCGGTTGGAGGGACGCACCGACGAGCACCTGCGCGACCTGCTCGCCATCCGGCTGGCCTGGGGTGCCATCTTGCTGGACAGCCGGGACGACACCACCACCACCCAGGTGTTCGCGTCACTGCGACTCGCATGGCAGCGGTCCCATCAAATGATCGCCAGCGCAGAAGACAGCCTGCTGATCGACGAGGTGTGGCAAACCGCGCTGGAGTGCGGCTACCAGCGTCAGCTGCTGCAGCGCCTGGCCAGTGCGGCCTGCGAAGCGCCCGATGCCGGACCGCCCGAGGTGCAGGCTGCTTTCTGCATCGACGTGCGCAGTGAGCCGATCCGGCGTGCGCTGGAAGCCGTGTGGCCCGCCGTGCAGACCATCGGTTTCGCCGGTTTCTTTGGCTTGCCGGTGGCCTACACGCCACTGGGCACCACAGCCAGGCGGCCACAACTGCCTGGCCTGCTGGCACCCGCAGCCGAGGTCACGGAGTCGGTGGATGCCGGTTCTGAAGCCCACGTGGTGGGCGCCCGCACCGACCGCCTGGCGCTGGCGGCACAGTGGCAGGGCACGAGCCAGTGGCCCGGCACCGCGTTCTCCTTTGTAGAAGCCGCTGGTGTGGGCTACCTGGGCAAGCTGTGGCAGTGGCTGCGGCCATCGACAGGCGGCCGGGTCAACGACGACCAGGCCGGCCTGCCGGCGCGCTACCGCCCGGTGTGCCGGCCCCAGCTCACCGGCCTGAGCCTGGAGGCCAAAGTGGCAATGTCGGCCGGGGTGCTCCACGCGATGGGCCTGGACCGGCCGCCAGCTGCCGTACTCCCCCTGGCACCGCTGGTGCTGCTGGTGGGCCATGGCAGCCAGTCCTGCAACAACGCCCACGCCGCAGCGCTCGACTGTGGCGCCTGCTGCGGGCAGACCGGCGAGGTCAACGCCCGCAGCCTGGCGCAGATGCTCAACGAACCCGCCGTGCGCCAGGGTCTGCAAACCCGGGGCGTGCACATCCCCGATGCCACCTGGTTCGTGGCCGCGCTGCACAACACCACCACCGACGAACTCGAAGGCTTTGACCTCGACCTGATGCCCCTGGGCGCGAGGGAGCACTGGCAACAGTTCCAGCCCGTGTGGGCCCATGCCAGCGACCAGGTCCGCCGCGAGCGCGCGCCCAGCCTGGGCCTGGATCCGCGCGCCACACACGCCCACCTGCTCAAGCAATTTCGTCGCCGTGCCAACGACGGCGCACAGACACGCCCCGAGTGGGGCCTGGCCAACAACGCAGCGTTCCTCATTGCGCCGCGTTGGCGCAGCCGCGGCGTGGCGCTGGACGGTCGCAGTTTTCTTCACGACTACGACGCCGCGGGCGACCCCGACGGCAGCGTCCTGGAGCTGCTGATGACCGCGCCGATGCTGGTCACGCACTGGATCAACTGGCAGTACCACGCCTCCACCTGCGAACCCCTGCGCATGGGCAGCGGCAACAAGGTGCTGCACAACGTGGTGGGCGGACACATCGGCGTTTTCGAGGGCAACGGCGGCGACCTGCGCATCGGCCTGTCGCGCCAATCGCTGCACGACGGTGAACGCTGGGTGCACGAGCCGCTGCGCCTGACCGTGGTGATCGACGCGCCCCAGGCCGCCATCGACCGGGTGATCGGGCAACACGAGGTGCTTCAGCAGCTGCTCGACAACGGCTGGCTGCACCTGTGGCGTTTCGGGTCCGCGCACATGCAACGCTACGCCGCTGGAGGGTGGCAGGCCATGGAACCGGCCTGACGGGGTGTTCGGGCCTGTGGTTTCAGACGTCGATGGCGGAAGCCGACCCCGCCCGCTTGCGCAGCTCGAACTTCTGGATCTTGCCGGTGCTGGTTTTGGGCAGATCGCCGAACACCACATAACGCGGCACCTTGAAACCGGCCAGGTGCTGCTTGCAGTGCCGCACGATGTCTTCGGGCGTGGTGTGCACGCCGAACTTCAGCTCCACGAACGCACAGGGCGTCTCGCCCCACTTGGGGTCTGGCCGCGCCACCACGGCAGCGGCCAGCACATCCGGGTGGCGGTAAAGCACGTCTTCCACTTCAATGGACGAGATGTTCTCGCCGCCCGAAATGATGATGTCCTTGCTGCGGTCCTTGATCTTGAAATAACCGTCGGCGTACTGCACCGCCAGGTCGCCGCTGTGGAACCAGCCGCCGGCAAAGGCCTCCTGCGTCGCCTGCGGGTTCTTGAGGTAACCCTTCATGGCGATGTTGCCCTTGAACATGATCTCACCCATGGTCTCTCCGTCCTGCGGCACCGGCTGCATGGTCTCGGGGTTGAGCACGCGCACGTCGCGCTGCAGGTGGTAGCGCACGCCCTGGCGCGCGTTCAGGCGGGCCCGTTCGCCGATGTCCAGATCATTCCAGGCGTCGTGCTTGGCACAGACCGTGGCCGGGCCATAGACCTCGGTCAGGCCGTAGACGTGGGTGAGGTCAAACCCCATCTGCTCCATGCCCTCGATCATCGAAGCCGGCGGCGCGGCCCCCGCGACCATGGCCTTGATGCCCGCCGGCAGGCCGACTTTCATCGCCGCGGGCGCGTTCACCAGCAGGCCCTGCACGATGGGCGCGCCGCAGTAATGCGTCACACCGTGTTCCCGCATCAGGTCGAAGATGGTCTGCGCCTCCACCCGGCGCAGACAGACATTGACGCCGGCCCGCGCCGCCACCGTCCAGGGGAAGCACCAGCCGTTGCAGTGGAACATCGGCAAGGTCCAGAGGTAGACCGAATGCTTGGGCATGTCCCACTCCAGGATGTTGCTGACCGCGTTCATGGCCGCACCCCGGTGGTGGTAGACGACGCCCTTGGGGTTTCCGGTGGTGCCGCTGGTGTAGTTCAGTGCGATGGCGTCCCACTCGTCGCCCGGCAGCTGCCAGGCGAAGGCGGGGTCGCCCCCCGCGATGAACGCTTCGTAAGGGGTGCCGCCGACCGGCTGGCTCTCGCCGGTGAACAGTGCGTCCTGCACGTCGATCACCAGCAAGGGATCGGTCCGCTGGCGCAGCTTCAGGGCTTTGGCCATGGTGCCGGCGAATTCGGGGTCGACGATGACCGCCTTGGCTTCGCCATGGTCCAGCATGAAGGCGATCGCTTCCGGGTCCAGCCGGGTGTTGAGCGCATTGAGCACGGCACCGGCCATGGGCACGCCAAAGTGTGCTTCAACCATGGGAGGGGTGTTGGGCAACATCACCGCCACCGTGTCGTTCTTGCCGATGCCGGCTCGCTGCAGGGCGCTGGCCAGCTGGCGGGTGCGGGCGTAGGTCTGGGCCCAGGTCTGGCGCAGGCTGCCGTGCACGATGGCCAGGCGGTCGGGGTAGACCTCGGCGGTGCGCTCGATGAAGGACAACGGGGAAATCGGCGCGAAATTGGCCTCGTTGCGGGGCAGGTCCTGGTCGTAGATGCTCGTCATGCGGGTCTCCGGGTGCGGGTGAATCGTTGGGGGAGAATAGCCCCGTGGCCATACCGCAATCTTTCATCCAGGAACTGCTCAACCGCGTCGACGTGGTTGACGTGGTGGGCCGCTACGTGCAGCTGAAAAAGGGCGGCGCCAACTTCATGGGCCTGTGCCCGTTCCACGGCGAAAAATCGCCGTCGTTCAGCGTCAGCCCGACCAAACAGTTCTACCACTGCTTCGGCTGCGGGGCCAACGGCAACGCCATCGGCTTCCTGATGGAACACGCCGGCATGAACTTCGTCGAGGCCGTCAAGGACCTGGCCCAGCAGGTCGGTCTGCAGGTGCCCGAAGACGACGTCACGCCGCAGGAGCGCGAGCGCGCCGCCCAGCAACGCCAGAAGCAGTCCACGCTCAACGACGTGCTGGAGAAAGCGGCCCACGCCTACATCAAGCACCTCAAGGGTTCGCCGCGCGCAATCGACTACCTCAAGGGCCGCGGCCTGTCGGGCGAGATCGCCAAAACGTTCGGCCTGGGCTACGCGCCCGAAGGCTGGCGCACCCTGGCCAGCGTGTTCCCGGATTACACCGATCCGCTGCTGGTCGAGTCGGGCATGGTGATCGCGCACGAGGACGAAAAGGGCCAGGACGGCGAAGCCAAGCGCTACGACCGCTTCCGCGACCGCATCATGTTCCCCATCCGCAACGTCAAGGGCGAGTTCATCGGCTTTGGCGGGCGCGTGCTGGACAAGGGCGAACCCAAGTACCTGAACTCGCCGGAAACGCCGGTGTTCAGCAAGGGCCGCGAGCTGTACGGTCTGTTTGAGGCGCGCACCGCCATCCGCCAGCACGGCTACGCCCTGGTCACCGAGGGCTACATGGACGTGGTGGCCCTGGCCCAGCTGGGTTTTGCCAACGCCGTGGCCACGCTGGGCACGGCCTGCACACCCGACCACGTGCACAAGCTGTTCCGTTTCACCGACGCGGTGGTCTTCAGCTTCGACGGCGACGCCGCCGGCCGCCGCGCCGCCCGCAAGGCGCTGGACGCAGCACTGCCTCTGGCCACCGACACGCGCAGCGTCAAATTCCTGTTCCTGCCACCGGAACACGACCCGGACAGCTACATCCGTGCACACGGCGCCGACGCGTTCGCCAGCTTCGTCAAGCAGGCCGTGCCGCTCTCGCGTTTTCTGGTCGATGC
>NZ_JBPCSJ010000197.1:0-10626 GCF_051007235.1 Hydrogenophaga sp.
TCGCGCACCAAGATGCGTTCGTTGTCCATCACCAGCGTATTGACCTAAGCCAGCGTGAAGTAGGACGAGGTATCGGTGTCGTAGAGGCGGCGGTTGGGATACTTTTTGATGACCCGCACACCGTCGGACTGGGTGCTGCCGGCTGCGGCCTTGCTTTTTTGCACTGCTGGACTTTCAGAATGGAAATGCCTCAACCCCGTCGAAGCGATGGGCGAGCATCGCACATTCTAGGAATCGGGTTCAACGCCTGTCAGCATGGGTTTACCCTGTGCGGGCGCCTCGACCGCTATACGGCAATGATGCAGCGCCCAAAAGCAAAAAGGCCTGACAAATGTCAGGCCTGGGTGCATCGAAAGGTTTGGTAGGCGCGATTGGACTCGAACCAACGACCCCCACCATGTCAAGGTGGTGCTCTAACCAGCTGAGCTACGCGCCTACAAACTGTCCGAAGCCTTGAATTATAGCACCGTTTTTCGCTTCTTCTAAACGTGCACCAAATTCACTTGCGCCGGACCACGCGGACACCCGGCACATCACCCACCACAGACATGGCGCGGGCCACCTGGCGCGCGTCGGTCACTTCGATGGTGAAGGTCATCCAGGCCACTCCTTTGACCGACTGGGTCTGCACCCCGATCACATTCATCTTCTCGCGGGCAAACACATCGGAAATGTCGCGCAGCAGGCCTTGGCGGTCTTGCGCTTCCACCGCCACGTCCACCGGATACACCGAAGCCACTCCGTCGCGTGTGCCAGCGCCCTGCCCGCCCCACTGCACTTCGATCACCCGATCGGCGCTCTTGCGTTGCAGGTGCGCGAAGTCCCCGCAATCGCTGCGGTGGATGCTGACACCCTTGCCGCGGGTGACGAAACCACGGATGTCGTCGGGCGGCGCCGGTTTGCAGCACTTGGCCAGTTGGGTCATGAGCGAATCGACTCCCACCACCAGCACGCCACCATTGGCCGAAGCGCTGCTCTTGCGCGGCTTTTTCAGCCAGGGCAAGGGCTCATCGACCGCCTCAGGCTCTGGTGGACGCAGGTGGGTCTCGATCGCGCGCAGAGACAGCTCGTCTTTACCAACCTGCTCGAACAGCTCTTGCGCGGATGCCAGGCCCATCGCGCTGGCCAAGTCCTCGTGCTTGAGCGCGGTCTTGCCTTCGCGCTGCAGCAAGCGCTCCACCGCTTCACGCCCTTTGGCCATGGTCTCTTCCATCGCCAGCGCGTTGAACCATGCCCGCACCTTGCTCTTGGCGCGGTGGCTGACCAGGTAGCCCAGGTCGCTGTTGAGCCAGTCACGCGAAGGTCCACCCTCTTTCGCTGCAATCACCTCCACCGTCTGCCCGTTCTGCAGGGGTGTGTTGAGGGTGACCATCGCGCCATCGACGCGGGCACCGCGGCAGCGGTGTCCCAGGCTGGTGTGCACGGTGTAGGCAAAGTCCACCGCGGTGGCGCCCTGTGGCAACTCCACGATGGCCGCATCCGGCGTCAGCACATAGATGCGATCATCAAAAAGCCCCTGGGCGGTGCCGCTGAGGTCACGCTCCCAGGCCAGCAGCTGGCGCAACACGGCGATCTTGGCGTCGTACTCGGAGCTGGCGGACACGCCGGCGTACCCTTTGGCGCCCGCCTCTTTGTAGGCCCAGTGCGCCGCCACACCGTGCTCGGCGTGGTCGTGCATGGCCTGGGTGCGGATCTGGATTTCGAATGCCCGTCCTTGCTGGTCGCGCACCACGGTGTGCAGCGACTGGTAGCCATTGGGCTTGGGTTTGGCGATGTAGTCGTCGAACTCTTCGGCGATCGGAACGAAATGGGCGTGCACGTGGGCGAGCACGGTGTAGCAATCGTTGATCTCAGGCACCACCACCCGAAGGGCGCGGATGTCGAACACACGGTCAAATCCCAGCGACTTGCCACGCATCTTCTTGACGATGCTGTAGATGTGCTTGGGCCTGCCCTGCACCGACGCGTCGATCCCCTGCTGCTGCAGGTCGGATTGCAGCTGGTGTCGCACCTGCTCCACATGCGCCTCGCGCTCGGCGCGCTTTTCGTCCAGCAGTCGCGCCACTTCTTTGTAGGTCTGCGGCTCCAGGAAACGAAAGGCCAGGTCCTCCATCTCCCACTTGATCTGCCAGATCCCCAGGCGGTTGGCCAGCGGGGCGAAGACGTGCAGTGACTCGCTGGCGAGCGCCTGCCCGGGATCGCCCTTGGTGGCGGCAAAGAATCGCAAGGTCTGCAGCCGTGAGGTCAGGCGCAACATCACCACACGCAGATCGCGCGAGAAGGCCAGCAGCATCTTGCGCACGTTTTCGGTCTGGCTGGCGGCCAGCTCGGAAACGGGCGCCTTGGCTGCCGAAGGCGCCTGCAGCGCAGCCGCCACCGCGGCCTGGCGCTCTTCGTCTTTCTTGGCCTGCGCCTGGGCCGACTTGATGCGTGCCTGCCTTTGCAACTGCACCAGCTTGGTGGTCTCGATCGCCAGCGCGGCGAAGTGCTCGCCAAACGCCTTGGTGATCGTCTCCTGCGGTCGGCTCAGGTGCTGGCAGGCGTAGACCAGGTAAGCGGCCGCCTGCATGGCCTCGGAGCCACCGATGTCCTGCAAGATGCCCGCCACCGCATCGGCATGGGCAAGGATGTTCTCGCCGGTGTCCAACTGTTCGCAGGCCAGCAAGGGCTCAGCAAATGCCCGGGCGCGGCTCAAGGCTTGCGCCTGGTGCGGCAGGCTGTCGGACGTGGCGGCCACGATGGCCGAAGTGACCACCGGCGCCGGTGCCAATGCCTCGGAAGGAGCGGAAGGCGTGCGTTTCATCTCGGCCATTCACTCCGCCCAGAGGAAATCGCGCACCACGACCAACTGGTCGTCGCTCACCAGGGTGGGCGCGTGACCCACGCCGGCGAACTCCACGCAGCGCGCCTGCGGGCCACGCCGGGTCATCTGATCGGCCGTGTCGCGCGTGAGCAGGTCCGAGTCGGCCCCGCGCAGCAACAGGGTCGGCGAACGGATGGCGTCGTACAGCCCCCAGAGCGCCGCCTCACCCGCGCTCAGCGCCTCGCGAGAGGCAGCCTCATCCACCGCATCGGCCAGCGCCTTGAACGGTGTGGCGATTGCAGGGTCGTAGTGCAGCCACCACTTCCCGTCACGTTCGTGCAGCATGGGGCGCGAGAGCGCCGCCCACTGCTCGGGCGTGTGGGGCCCAAACCCAACTGAGATGGACGCCAGGTAATCGGTGGCGGCCTGCTCGGAATCGAACGACGGGTTCAGACCCACGTAGGAACCGATGCGCACCAGTGAAGACCACTGGATCACGGGCCCCACATCGTTGAGCACCAGGCGGCGGGGCGCCAGCGCGGGCTGCGCCGCGATCACCATGCCGATCAGCCCGCCCATGCTGGTGCCGACCCAGTCGATGATCGCGTCAGGCGCCTGGGCGCGCACCCAGGCGATCAGCTGCGCCAGATCGCTGGCATAGGTCGGCACCTGGTAGCCGGCCGGATCGGCCAGCCAGTCGCTATGCCCCCGCCCGACCACGTCCACCGCCAGCACGCGAGCGCGCGAGGTGAGCACCTGGGCCAGTACGTCAAAGTCGCGACCCTGGCGCGACAGGCCGTGCACGCAGATCACGACGCGACGCGGATCGGCTCCCGACCGCGCAGGCCAGTCCCAAAACGCCAGGCGCCGGGGGCCGCCGTCACGGGCCACCAGGCCCTGGACCGGCAGAAACTGAAGCTGTGGAGTCTGCATGCGCCGATCTGCCCTGAAGGTGTCCGTGATAATGGATTCCATGTCTTTCAACCAATCGTAATGGAACTGGAGGTTACCGATGCTCAAGAACAAAACCGCCCTCGTGACCGGCTCCACCAGCGGCATCGGCCTGGGCATTGCCAAGGCCCTGGCGCGTCAAGGGGCCAACATCGTGCTCAACGGCTTCGGTGACGCCGAAGGCCCGAAAGCCGAAGTGGCCGCGCTGGGCGTGCAGGTGGCTTACCACGGCGCCGACATGAGCAAGGTGTCCGAGATCGAAGACATGATGAAGTTCGCCGCCGCGCAGTTCGGCCAGGTGGACATCCTGGTCAACAACGCCGGCATCCAGCATGTGGCGCGGGTGGAGGATTTCCCGGTCGAGAAGTGGGACGCGATCATCGCCATCAACCTCAGCAGCGCGTTCCACGCCAGTCGCCTGGCGCTGCCGGCGATGCGCGCCGCCAACTGGGGCCGCATCATCAATGTGGCGTCGGTGCACGGGCTGGTCGGCTCGGCCGAGAAGTCGGCTTACGTGGCCGCCAAGCACGGCGTGGTGGGCCTGACCAAGGTCACCGCCTTGGAAAACGCGACCACGGGTGTCACCTGCAACGCCATTTGCCCGGGCTGGGTGCTCACGCCCCTGGTGCAAAAGCAGGTGGACGCCAAGGCAGCCGCACTGGGCCTGTCCAACGAAGACGCCAAGAAGCTGCTGCTGGGCGAAAAAGAGCCTTCGATGCAGTTCACCACCCCGGAAGAACTGGGCGAGCTGGCGGTGTTTTTCTGTTCGCCCGCGGGCAACAACGTGCGCGGCGTGGCCTGGAACATGGACGGCGGCTGGACCGCCCAGTAAACGGCACACCCTCAAAACAAAAAGGCCCGCGATGCGGGCCTTTTTGTTGGGTAACCGGAAGGGCTGTTCAGCGCAACTGGATCGCTCCAGACACTGTGACATTGACCGTGCTTTTGCCCGCCTCCACCGACACCGGCGCATCGGCCATGGCGGCTTTGGCCTGCATGGCCATGGCGCGCGGGTAGGGTTGACCGCCACCCTGGTCGGCCGAACTGATGGAGAGTTCGCGCAGCGTGTAGCCGGTGAAACCGAAGCCCTTGGCAACATCGTTCGCACGGGCCTTGAATCGCTCGATGGCCAGCGTCTGCACATCGGATTCCAGCTTCTGCTGCGCCTCACGGGACAGCGAAAAACCCACGTTCCCCAGGGTCAGGGACTGGATCTTGCCGGCCGTGGTGCTGATGCGCGCGAAATCGCGACCTTCGATCACCAGCTCGGTCGTGCCCTGCCAGCCATTGATCTTGCCGTTGCTGCCGTAGCGCGGGTACAGGCTGAACTGACCGGTGCGCACTTCCATCTGCTGCGGCTGGGCGGCCGGTTTGGCCAGGGCCAGTGCGGCGTCCAGCGCGGTCTTGAGCTGGGCCTGCACCGCCGCGGCGTCAGCGCCTTCTTTGGTGGTGTTCAGGCTCATGCTCAGCCAGTCTTGCGGCACTTCCAGAAAGCCGCTGGCGGAAATGTTGACGATGTTGGCGGGTTCTGGGGCCATGGGCGCGACCTGGGCCCATGCCGCGCCGCTGGTGCCAGCGGTGGCCAGGGCCATGAAGAGAGACAGGTGAGAGAAGAAGGAGCGCGATGCGATCGGGAGGGAAGCGGCAACGGTCGTGATCGGCATGGGCTATTTCTTGGTCGTTTCGTAGACGGATGGGTTGCGCAATTGCTCGCGCATGCGCTGGCGCTCCTCAGAGCTCAAACGGTAGGGTTTGTTGTCCGCGTCGTCAAAGGGTTGACGCAGGCTGTCGCGCAGGGTGGAGGCGCTGCGCGACTCGGCGTTGTCGACCGAGATGGGCAGCACGCTCACCGGTGCGTCGTCAGGCAACGGGTGCGCACGCTTGCCCTGCGCCAGCACCAGGGTGGGCAGCACAGCGAGCAAGAGGCAACCGGCGGACAGGTACGGCTTCATGGTGATGCGAAGTATGACGCGGACCCGCATTGTGTGTGTTGCCCTGCGGTAACCGCGACGCGAGTCGGGGCAACATTTGTAACACCGTGTCAGAACCACAAAAAACCAGTCGTGACAAGCACTTGCCGCTGCCACAATCGAGTTTGTTACATTTTCGGAGAGTTGCACGCATGCCACAAACCAATGCCCGCCCCAACAAGATTCTGGTCGTGGACGACGACGTGCGAATCCGCGACCTGCTGCGCCGCTACCTGATGCAGGAAGGCTTCGAGGTGATGCTGGCCGAAGATGGCAAAGCCCTCAACCGCGTGCTGCAGCGCGAATCGGTGGACCTGATCGTGCTGGACCTGATGATGCCGGGCGAAGACGGGCTGTCGATCTGCCGCCGCCTGCGCGCCAACGGCGACCGCACCCCCATCATCATGCTGACCGCCAAAAGCGAAGACGTGGACCGCATCGTGGGCCTGGAAGTCGGCGCCGACGACTACCTGGGCAAGCCGTTCAACCCGCGCGAGCTGTTGGCTCGCATCCACGCCGTGCTGCGCCGCCGCCCACCCACCGAGGTACCCGGGGCCCCTTCGCAGGACGCGGAAACCGTCACCTTTGGCCCGTTCGAATTCGACCTGAGCCTGCGCACCCTGCGCAAGGACGGTCAGGACCTGCCGCTGACCACCGGCGAGTTCGCCATGCTCAAGGCGCTGGTGCGCCACCCGCGCCAGCCGCTGTCGCGCGAAAAGCTGGCCCAGCTGGCCCGCGGTCGCGAGTTCGAGCCGTTTGACCGCAGCCTGGACGTGCAGGTCTCGCGTCTGCGCAAGCTGATCGAAGAAGACGCCGCATCGCCGCGCTACCTGCAGACGGTGTGGGGCGTGGGCTACGTGTTTGTGCCGGACGGCAACAGCTGATGAACGAGGAGTCGCGCGTCCCGTTTGAAACCCAGCCCACCGGGCTGGAGACGGCGCCCGCCCCGCTCGAGTCGCGCCCGCCGCGGGAAGTCAGCCTGTTCTGGCGCACGTTCTTTCTGCTGGCCATGCTGCTGCTCGGTTGCATCGTCGCCTGGCTGCAGACCTTCCGGGCGCTGGAGTTCGAGCCGCGCGTGCTGCAGAGCGCCCAGCAGCTGGCCTCGCTGGTCAACCTCAGCCGGGCCGCTCTGGTGCACTCGGACTCCATCGCGCGGGTGTCGCTGGTCAAGACCCTGGCGGACGAAGAAAGCGTGCGGATCGCGCCGCGCGAGCCGACCGACCAGTACCGCCTGTACGACACCGATTCGCTCAGCCGCAGCGTGAGCGAACGCCTGAGCGCACGGCTCGGCCCGGGCACCGTAGTGGCCCGTGAAGTCAATGGCACGCCCGGGCTGTGGATCGGATTCTCCATCGATGGCGACCCGTACTGGCTGCTGACCGACCCGTCACGGCTGGGCCTGGTGGCCGGCACCACCTGGCTGATCTGGCTGGGCACGGCGCTGGTGCTGTCGCTGACCGGCGCAGCGCTGATCGCGCGCCTGATCAACCGGCCGCTGAAAAACCTGTCGTTCGCGGCCAGCCGCCTGCGCGAGGGCGACTTCAACGCCAGCCAGCTGAGCGAAGCCGTGGCCACCAGCGAAATCCGCGAGGTCAACATCGGCGTCAACCGGATGGCGCAGCGCCTGTCCAAAATTGAACAGGACCGCGCCCTGATGCTGGCCGGCATTTCGCACGACCTGCGCACGCCGCTGGCACGCCTGCGGCTGGAAACCGAGATGAGCGTGGGCGATCCACAGGCACGCGAACACATGGCGGCCGACATCGAGCAGGTCAACGCCATCATCGACAAGTTCCTCGACTACGCCCGTCCGGACCACCTGGAGCCCGAGCGGGTGAGCCTGAACCAGGTCATCGAAGCGGCCACCTTCCCGGCCAGCCACGACCCCAACACCAGCGTCACCACCAGCATCCCGCCCGACACCATCGTCATGGGCGATGCAACCGAGCTGCAGCGCGTGTTCGCCAACCTGGTGGAAAACGCCCAGCGCTACGGGCGCGACCCGGTCACCGGCGTGGCGCGCATTGACATCGCCGCCAAGGCCAAAGACGACTGGGTGCTGATCAAGCTGCGCGACCACGGCACGGGCGTGAGCCCCGAGATGCTCACCCAGCTCACGCAACCCTTTTTCCGCGGCGACGCCTCACGCTCATCGGCCACCGGCACTGGGCTGGGGCTGGCGATCGTGGAGCGCGCCATCACGCGCATGGGTGGCCGCTTTGCGCTGGCCAACAGCAGCACCGGCGGCCTGGCGGCGCACATCAAGCTGCCGCGCGCCAAAGCCTGACAAGGTGGGAACCGGGGCGGGCTCAGCCCCGCCGCACCAGCAGCACCGCGGCGCGCGCCTCGATCGAGAGGCCCTGCCCCACCGGCCCCAACTTTTCGGCCGTCTTGGCCTTCACGTTCACCTGCTCGGTCGCCAGAGCCAGGGTGCGGGCAATGGCAGCGACCATGGCCGGGATGTGGAGCGCCAGCTTGGGCGCCTGGGCGATCACGGTGCTGTCCACGTTGCCGATGTCGTAGCCGGCCTCGCGCACGCGGCGCGCGGCTTCGGCCAGCAGCGCGCTGGAATCGGCGCCCTTGAAGTGGGCGTCGGTGTCGGGAAAGTGACGGCCAATGTCGCCCAGCGCCGCAGCACCCAGCAACGCGTCGGTGATGGCGTGCAGCAGCACGTCGGCGTCCGAATGACCGAGCAGGCCCATGCGGTGCGGCACGGTGACGCCGCCGATGATGAGCGGACGGCCGGGCACGAGGGCGTGCACGTCCCAGCCCTCACCGATGCGAAACGGAATGGTCGGTTGCGTCATGGGCGGGCTTTCAGGATGGCTTCGGCCAGAGCGAAGTCTTCGGGGTAGGTGACTTTGAAATTCTGCGCACTGCCCGGCACCAGGCGCGGCGCCTGACCGGCCAGTTCCATGGCGCTGGCTTCGTCGGTGATGCCGTCAAAGCCGCTGGCGGCGCGCGCCGCCAGGGCCGCCTGCAGGGCGCCGATGCGGAACATCTGTGGCGTCTGGGCCAGCCACTTGTCGCTGCGGTCCACCGTGGCCGAGACACGGCCATCGGTTTCAGATTTGAGTGTGTCGGGCAGCTTGAGCGCCAGCAAGCCGCCCACCGCATCGTCCAGACAGGCGTCGATCAGCGCATCGATCTGCGCCGGGGTGATGAGGCAGCGCGCCGCGTCGTGCACCAGCACCCAGTCTTGCGCGTGGGCGACGCCCTCCAGCAGGGCCTGCAGGCCGTTGAACACGCTCTGTGCCCGCGTGGCGCCGCCACAGCGCGCCAGTCGGGTCTGCGGGTCGTCCACGCTCAGGAAGCGGTCACCCGGGGACACCACCACCAGCACCTGCTCAATGCGAGCAACGGCATGGAAGGCCGCCAGCGTGTGCAGCACCAGCGGCACGCCCAGCAGCGGTTCGTACTGTTTGGGACCGGCCGTGCCAGCGCGAGAACCGGTGCCGGCGCAGGGCAGCAGCGCAAACAAACGGGCCGGTGGGTTCTGGGGGGATGGGGTCGGGGTATCGGTCATGGGCAAGCGCGCATTCTAGAATTGACCGCAAACACCCCCCTGCCGAGCCGGTTGGGGGGTGTTCGTCATTCCCTCCGCCACCCGAACGACCCGCGCCCATGGACCTGCCCAAGCTCAAACCCGGCCAACGCTTCCACCTGCCCCGCCCCGCCGGTGCGGCCGACTCGCTGCTGCTCGCGCAACTGGCGGCGCGGGAAAAGGCCGCCGGCCGACCCGTGGCCATCGTGACCGCCGATGCGACCGACGCGCAGCGCCTGATGGACGAAATGGCGTTCTTCGCGCCCGACCTGCGCTGCGCCCTGTTTCCCGACTGGGAAACCCTGCCCTACGACACCTTTTCGCCGCACCAGGACCTGATTTCCGAACGCCTGGCCACGCTCTGGCGCATCCAGCAGCGCGACAAGGACACCGGCGCTGACGTGGTGCTGGTGCCCGCCACAACCGCGCTGTACCGGCTGGCGCCGCCGTCCTTTCTGGCGGGCTACACCTTCCAGTTCAAGGTCAAGCAGAAACTGGACGAGGCCAAGCTCAAGGGCCAGCTCACGCTGGCGGGCTACAACCACGTCACGCAGGTGGTGAGCCCGGGCGAGTACGCGGTGCGCGGCGGCCTGATCGACCTCTTCCCCATGGGCTCGCAGGTGCCCTACCGGGTCGACCTGTTCGATGACGAGATCGACTCGATCCGCACCTTCGACCCCGACAGCCAGCGCAGCCTCTACCCCGTGCCCGAGGTGCGGCTGCTGCCCGGCCGCGAATTCCCGATGGACGAGGCGGCACGCGGGCGCTTTCGCAGCCGCTGGCGCGAACTGCTCGAAGGCGACCCGACCAAGAGCCGCATCTACAAGGACATGGGCAACGGTGTCGCCACCGCCGGCATCGAGTACTACCTCCCGCTGTTCTTTGAAGAAACCGCGACCGTTTTCGACTACCTCGGCGAACAGGCGACCGTGGTCTTGCACGGTGATCTGGAACCGGCCTTCCAGCGCTTCTGGCAGGACACACAGGACCGCTACCGCCTGGTCAAGGGCGACCCCGAGCGCCCCGCCCTGCCGCCCGAGAGCCTGTTCCTGTCGATGGAGCAGTTCTACGGCGAGGCCAATGCCCATGCGCAACTGGCGATCCGGCCGGCGGTGGAAGACATCGCCGACAACGCCTTCGCCCAAAAGCTGGGCGACCTGTCGGTGGTGCGCGGTGCCGAAGACCCGCTGGCCCGGCTGCAGGGCCACATCCGCAACACAGCGCACCGGGTCTTGCTCCTAGCCGAGAGCGACGGCCGGCGCGAGAGCCTGCTGGACTTCCTGCGCGCCAGCGGCCTGAACCCGCCGGCGTTTGATTCGCTGGCCGCGTTCCAGGCCAGCGACGAAAAGGTCGGCATC
>NZ_JBPCSJ010000198.1:0-8160 GCF_051007235.1 Hydrogenophaga sp.
GTCGATGCAATGACAATAGCGGCCATGCCAGAAGCCACCCTGCCCCCCGTCCACACACCAACGCGAGCCCTGGTTCTGGGCTCGACGTCCCGCTACCGCAAAGAACTGCTCAGCCGCTTGGGCACCGCCTTCAGCACCGACAGCCCTCAAGTGGACGAAACCCCCCGGCCGGGCGAGGCGCCCGCCGATCTGGCACGGCGGCTGGCACTGGCCAAGGCGCGTGAAGTGGCACAGCGCCACCCCGAAGCGGTGGTCATCGGCAGCGACCAGGTGGCCGACCTCCACGGCGAGCCACTGGGCAAACCCGGCACACACGAACGTGCGGTGGCCCAGTTGCAGCGCATGCGGGGGCAGACCGTGGTGTTCCAGACCGCCGTGGCCGTTGTCTGCCTGGCCACCGGCTTTGAACAGGTCGATCTGGCCCCGGTGGCCGTGGTGTTTCGCGATCTCGGGGATGCGGAAATCGAGCACTACCTGCGCATCGAGCAACCCTACGACTGCGCCGGCAGCGCCAAGAGCGAGGGCCTGGGCATCGCCTTGCTGGAACGCATTGACAACGACGACCCGACGGCCCTGGTCGGGTTGCCGCTGATCCGCACCTGCCGCATGATCCGCGCCGCTGGCGTGCCCGTGCTGTGAACGCCCGCCGCCTGGGCACCCTCTACCTGGTGCCCACCCCGCTGGACTTTGGCTGCACACCACCCACAGGTGAGGCCATGGCGCCGCTCACCCAATGGCTGCCCGACGACACCCTGCGCACCGCCGCGCGGCTGACGCACTGGATCACCGAAAACGCCAAGAGCACCCGCGCTTTCCTCAAACGGGTGGAGCCGTTGTACCCCCTGGCCGCACCACTGCAGGCGCAGCACATCTCAGAACTGCCCCGGCAGGCCCATAAAAAGGGCGACCACCAAACCGCCGGCGATGGCGATCGCGAAGCCCTGGCCTTGCTGGCGCCAGCCCAAGAGGGTCACGACATGGGCCTGGTCAGCGAAGCTGGCATGCCGGCGATTGCCGACCCCGGCAGCTCCATCGTCCGGGCGGCACACACGCTGGGCTTGGTGGTCCATCCGCTCACGGGGCCGGTATCGCTCATGCTGGCCCTGGCGGCCAGCGGCCTCAACGGGCAGAACTTCGCCTTCGTCGGCTATGTGCCGCAAGAAAACACCGAGCGGGCACGCCGGCTGCGGGACCTGGAAGCACTGGCCCTCAAAACCGGCCAGACGCAAATCCTGATTGAAACGCCTTACCGCAACGCCGCGCTGCTGCAGGCCCTGCTGCAAAACCTGCACCCCCACACGCGCCTGGCGGCCTGTTGCGGCATGACACTGCCGCAACAGATCACGCGCAGCGCCGTCATCAGCGACTGGAAGCGACAGTCGCTGGCCCAGCAGCTTGCGCTGGACCTGCCCACCGTCTTCCTGCTGGGGCGCTGAAGCCGCTCAGCCCAGCGCTTTCATCATGTGTGCTCGCACCGCTGGCCCCAGCTTCGGATCGGCCAGTGCCAAGTCGATCGTGGCCTCCAGGAACCCTTCCTTGCTGCCGCAGTCGTAGCGCTTGCCGTCGTAGCGAAAGGCGTAGACCTTTTCGGTCCCGATCAGGGCGGCAATGCCGTCGGTGAGCTGGATCTCGCCACCCGCGCCGCGCGGCTGACGGCGGATGCTGTCGAACACCCCGGGCGTCAGGATGTAGCGACCCGCCACAGCCAAGGTGGAAGGCGCCACCTCTGGGACCGGCTTTTCCACCATGCCAAACACCTCGGCCGCGGTCTCGTTCACACCCCGAACATCCACCACGCCATAGCGACGCGTCTCGGCGCGTGGAACGTCTTGCACAGCCAATACGATCCCCGGTCTTTCAGCGTAAGCCTGCACCATCTGCTGCAACACCGTCGTGCCGCCCTGATGCTGATCGCGCCCAAGCATCAGATCGTCGGCGAGGAGCACCGCAAAAGGCTCATCACCCACCACCGGCTCTGCGCACAGCACGGCGTGCCCCAAACCGAGCGGTCGGGGTTGGCGGATGAAGTTGCAGGCCATGTCGTCGGGCTTGATGGCGTGTACCAACTCCAGCAACTCCTGCTTGTCGCCTTTCTCGAGCTCGTACTCCAGCTCGAAAGCAGCGTCGAAATGATCACCAATCGCACGCTTGTGGCGCCCGGTGATGAAAATCATCTGCCGGATGCCCGCGGCATAGGCCTCCTCCACCGCGTACTGGATCAGAGGCTTGTCCACCACCGGCAGCATTTCTTTGGGAATGGCCTTCGTGGCAGGCAGGAATCGGGTACCGAGTCCACCGACGGGAAAAACGGCTTTGTTGATCTCTGGCACTCTCTGCTCCCTGGAAATCGCTGCTGCCAACAGGCCGCCACATCATGTGGCCCACAGCACGGTCAGTAAAATGGGTGAATGTCCACCACTCCAGCAGGCGATCATAAAGCGCGCCGTAGCCACATCGCCGTCGCTTTGAGTGTGTGGAAAGCGTTGTTCTTGCGCGAAGCCGTGGCCCGCATTTCGGCACAGCGCGCAGGCTGGGTCTGGCTGGTGCTAGAACCCATGCTGCATATCGCCATGATCACCTATGTGATGACTGGTTTCAGAGGCCGCGAATTTGGCGACGCTGACGCAGCCTTGTTCGTTGCACTTGGCCTGATCGGATTCCGGTTCTTCAGCAACCCCGCCTTCAAATCACCGGCCACACTGGGCACCAACCGCGCTTTGCTGGTGTACCGACAGGTCAAACCGATCGACCCCATCCTCTCGCGCTGCGTGCTCGAAGGCTGGATACAGATTCTGGTCGCCGTGCTGTTCATGTGTCTGCTGTCCGTGCTGAATCACGATGTTCTACCGTCCGCGCCCCTGATGCCGTTCCTCTGCGTCCTGACGCTGTGGCTGTTCGGGCTCGGCACGGGTCTGGTGCTGTCCGCTGCCACAGTGCTGGGACCTGAGGTCGGGCGTTTCACCAACCTCCTGAGCATGCCCATGTACCTGCTTTCGGGGGTCGTGTTCTCGCCCTCCCAATTGCCGCCGCCCATGCGCGACGTCGTGCTGCTCAACCCCGTGGCGCACGGCATCGAACTGCTGCGCTCAGGTTTTTTCCCCGGTTACTACGTCGCCGACCAGGTGAGCTTCTCGTACCTCATGGGCTTCACCCTGGTGAACCTGTTTTTTGGACTGGCCTTGCACCGCCACCTCCAAACCCGACTCATCAGCCTATGATCCGCATCGATCATGTCCACAAGCGCTACCGGACCACGCACGGTCCGGGGCCGTGGGTGCTCAAGGATGTTGACATCAGCATCCCCCGTGGCTGCAGCGTCGGTCTGGTGGGCGCCAATGGCGCAGGCAAATCCACCTTGTTGCGCCTGATTGCGGGCGCTGACAAACCCACCCGTGGCGCTATTGAGCGCCTGTGTCGCGTCTCCTGGCCACTGGGTCTGACAGGGGGTGTTCAGGGTCAACTCACCGGTCGCCAGAACGCCAAGTTCGTCTGCCGCTTGCTCGGTCATGACGATGAACTGCCCTCGCTGCTGGCGTTTGTCCAAGACTTCTGCGCACTCGGACCGGCATTCGACGAACCTGTGGGCACCTATTCCACCGGCATGAGTGCGCGCCTGAAGTTCGCCCTTTCTCTGGCCTTCCGATTCGACGTCTACCTCGTCGACGAACTCACAGCCGTGGGCGACACCGTGTTCCGCAAAAAGTCCAACGAGGCCTTCAGGGAAGTCATCAAAACAGGCAGCGTCATCATGGTTTCTCACCAGGAGGGACCGCTCAAAGAATTCTGCCAGGCCGGCATCTTCATCGACCGTGGCCAAGCCCACTGGTTCGATCAACTGGACGACGCGCTGTACGCCTACCGGCACAGCACCCCAAAAGCATGAACCTAGACACCACCCGGCGCCTGATCGGACGCCACCGACTCTGGAGCGCAGCCATCGCGTCCATCCTCGGCGCCAGCCTGTACTGGGGACTGGTCGCATCCGACCGTTACGTTTCAGAAGCCCGCATCGTCGTGGACCAGCCCGGCAGCAACGCCGTGGCATCGCTGGACCTGTCCGGTCTGCTGGGCAGCAGCCGCAACCACAACGATTCGCGCTTGCTGCGCGACTACCTGCTCACCGTCGACATGCTGCAGAAGCTGCAAGCCTCGCTGGATCTGCGCGCCCACTACAGCGATCCAAAACACGACATCCTCTCCCGCCTCTGGAGCCGGGACGTGTCGGTGGAATCCCTGCACGACTACTACCTGAAACGTGTTCACGTCGAACTCGATGACGCGTCCGGCGCACTTCGCCTGCGCGTCGAAGCCTTTGACGCCGCATTTGCCCAACGGATGGCCCAGGAACTGCAGAAGGAAGGCGAAACCTTCATCAACGGCATGGCCCAGTCGCTGGCGAAAGACCAGGTCCTGTTTCTGGAAGGGGAAGTGAAAAAGGCCGCCGAGCGATCAGCTCAGTCACGTGCCCGTTTGCTGCAGTTCCAGAACCGCACAGGCCTGCTGTCGCCACAAGCCAAAGCCGAAAGTGTGGCCGCCATCCTGGCGCGCATTGAAGGTCAACTCTCCGATCTGCGAGCGCGGCGACAGGCCATGCTGGGCTACCTCAGCCCCGACTCGGCCGACGTCGCACAGTTGAACCTGCAGATCCAGGCTCAGGAACAGCAATTGCGCACCGAACAAGGCCGGCTGGCCTCGAGCCAAGGCAGCGCGCTCAACAAGACCATGGAAGAGTTCCAGCAGCTCGAGCTGGACGCTCGGCTGACCCAGGAGCTGTACACCTCGTCATTGACGGCGCTGGAAAAAGGCCGCATCGAAGCGACGCGCACCCTGCGCAAAGTCTCCGTCATCCAGCGCCCTTCGCTGGCCGAGTACCCCCTGGAACCCCGACGCCTTTACAACATCATCGTCTTCGCCCTGGCTGCCCTGCTGGCCACCGGCGTGGTGGCGTTGCTCAAGGCCATCGTCCGCGACCATCAGGACTGATCCATGCGTTCACTGCACCCACAACCTCTCGCCACAACCCTCCTGCGTCGGGTCATTCCTTTGTGGATGGGCCTCAGCCTCCTGGCCCAGGTCGGCACCGCCAACGCCCAGGTCGAGCTTGGCGCCACGATTTTTCCAGCGCCGGCAGCCGCCATCGCCACCCCGGTGACGATCACGCCCACCACGCTGTCGGTGGCCGCCCCCTCCAGTGAAGACAAAGGCCTCAACCTCGGCAGCGATGTGTTCGGCGCGCAGCTCTTCTCCGGCGCCTTCGCGCGCAGCGGCCCCACGCAATTCAACCCCGACTACCTGATCGCCACCGGCGACAGCCTGCAGGTGCGGCTGTGGGGCGCCTTCACTTACGACGCCGTCCTGACGGTGGACCCGCAAGGCAACATCTTCCTGCCGCACGCGGGTCCGGTGCCCGTGCGAGGCACGCGCAATGCCGATCTGCAGAAGCTGGTGGACTCGTCCATCCGCAAGGTGTTCCGGGCCAACGTCAACAGCTACGCCAGCCTGGCCGCTGCGCAACCCGTGCGCGTGTTTGTCGGTGGCAGCGTCCGGCGCCCCGGCCTGTACAACGGCACCAGCATGGACAGCCTGCTCCAGTACCTCGACCAGGCCGGCGGCATCGACGCCGACCGCGGCAGCTTCCTCAACGTCCAGGTCAAACGCGGCAGCACCGTCCGCGGCACCCACAATTTGTACGACTTCCTGCTCGACGGCCGCATGCCGTTGCAGCAACTCGCCGATGGCGATGTCGTGTTTGTCCAGCCACGGCAAAGCACCGTCAAAGTCAGCGGCATGGCCAGCACGCCCCAGCGCTTCGAATTCACCGGCCCCGGCATCACCGTGGCCGGCCTCTCGCGCCTGGCCAAGCCCAGCTCTCAAGCCACCCATGTGCGCATCGTTCGCAACACCGGCGCCATCCGCAACGTCGAATACGTGCCCATCGCCGACGCCTCAAACATGACCCTGGGCAACGGTGACGAAATCGAATTCACTGCCGACAAAAAGCCCGGCACCATCAGCGTCCGGGTCGAAGGTGAGCACGCCAGCGCACAGGAATACGTGCTCCCCTACGGCTCGCGACTGGGCGATCTGCTCAAGCGCATCGAATTCAACGAACGCTCCGACACCACCAGCGTCCAGCTCTATCGCAAGAGCGTCAAGGAACGGCAGCGCCAGTTGCTCGCCACCTCACTGCACAGCCTCGAAAACAGCCTTCTCACCGCCCGCAGCGGCTCCAACGACGAAGCCGTCCTGCGCAAGCAGGAAGCCGACCTCACCCTCCAGTGGGTGGAGCGCGCCAAGCGCATCGAACCCCTGGGCCAGGTCCTCATTGCGCAAGCCCGCCAGCGCGACGACCTGCTGCTCGAAAACGGCGACGTCCTGCGCGTCCCCGTCAAGGATGGCCTGGTCCTCATCAGCGGCGAAGTCCTGTTCCCCACCGCAGTGGCCAGTTCCAAGGACATGGGCCTGAGCGACTACATTGCCCGCGCTGGCGGCTATGCACAAAGCGCGGACACCTCGCGCATCGTCATCGCCCGCAGCGACGGCAGCTTTGAACAGACGTCCACCGACATCTCCAGCCGAAGCCCAGACGTCCGTTCCGGCGACCAGATCCTGGTGCTGCCCAAGGTGGACGAAAAGAACCGTCAGTTCTGGAAAGAAATGGTCCAGATCATCTACCAGGTGGCCGTCACCGCGAAGATCGCGCTCGGCCTGTGATGCCGGCACAGCCGGCCTGCCCCTGTGGCCTCCCCGCGGCCACGCACGCTCAGTCATGACATCTGTCTCCACCGCCTACGCCAAGGTACGCGCCCTCGCCGGTTCCGCGTTCCTGGCCTGGCTGTGGTCGGTCGGGCAGATCGCCAAGCGCGTCGGACTTCACGGCCCCTACCTTCGTTATGTGGCCTGGCAGGTTCGATGCACCGGACTCTTCGACGACGAGTACTACCTCGAAGCCAACCCGGACGTGGCAGAAGCCGGCATCGACCCGCTGATGCACTTCTTGCGCGCTGGCCAGCGGGAGGGGCGCAACCCCACGCCCCTGTTTGAAACGCGCTACTACCGCTCGCGCACACCCGGCAAACTCAAATTCGTCAACACCTTCCTGCACTACTGGCAGGTCGGACGCTTCGAGGACCGCCAACCCTGCCAGTGGTTCGATCCAATCCACTACCGCGCCGAGCACCCCAAAGGGCACCTCATCCGTTACAACGGACTGCGGCACTTCCTGGCGTTCAGCAAAGAAGACGGCATCTCACCCAGCGCCGACTTCGACCTCGCCTTCTACCTCCACACCTACCCCGACGTCGCGCGCAGCAACATCAACCCCCTGGTGCACTACCTGCGCATGGGGCGCAGCGAAGGCCGTGTGGCCCTGCCAGACGAATGGGACCACCTCAACGAACCGGCCTCACTGGCGTTGTCAGCGGCCTTCACGGCCGACTGGAACGACACCCAGTCCAGTTCGCAGACCTTGCAGGCACGGATCGACGTCATCGTGCCCGTCTACGCGGGACGAGACGAAACCCTGCGCTGCCTGCACAGCGTGCTCGACGCCCCGTGCCAGACGCCTTTTGAACTCATCGTCATCAACGACGCCAGCCCCGACCCCGAACTCACGGCCCGCCTGCAGGAACTCGCTGACCAGGGGCATTTCACGCTCCTGCACAACAGCATCAACCACGGCTTCGTCTACACCGCCAACCGCGGTCTCGGCCTGCACCTGGATCGCGACGTCATCCTCCTGAACGCCGACACCGAAGTCTTTGGCAACTGGATCGACCGTCTGCTGGAAACCGCCCGCTGGCAACCCTATGCGGGCACCATCACCCCGCTGTCCAACAACGCCACCATCTGCAGCTACCCCCGCTTCAACCACGACAACCCGGCGCCGCTGGAAATGGGTTACGCCGAACTCGACCAGCTGTGCGCCAGCGTCAACAGCGGTCAGTCGGTTGAGGCGCCCACCGGCGTGGGCTTCTGCATGTACATGCGCCGCGCCTGCATCAGCGACGTCGGCAACTTCGACGAAGCCGCCTTCGGCCGTGGCTATGGCGAGGAAAACGACTTCTGCCAGCGCGCCCAGCAAAAGGGCTGGAAAAACCTCATCGCCGCAGACGTCTTCGTGCACCACCTGGGCAGCACCTCATTCAAGGGCGAGCGCTC
>NZ_JBPCSJ010000199.1:0-10791 GCF_051007235.1 Hydrogenophaga sp.
GACGACGCGCTGGCCCTGCTGATCCCGCCTGTGCAAATGAAAGGCGCCCTAGAAGCCGCAAAACTGCTGGCCGACGCCATGGCCGCCAGCCAGCGCATCTGCATCGTGGCCGATTACGACTGCGACGGCGCCACCGCCTGCGCTGTGGGCGTGCGCGGCCTCAAGCTGCTGGGCGCGCCGATGGGCTGGGACCGGGTCGATTACCTGGTGCCCGACCGCGTGACCGACGGCTACGGCCTCACCCCCTCGATCGCGCAACGCGTCAAGCAGCGCGGGGCCGACTGGCTGGTCACGGTGGACAACGGCATCGCCAGCGTGGCTGGCGTGCGCGCCGCGCGCGACGCGGGCCTCAACGTGCTGGTGACCGATCACCACCTGCCCGCTGTGGTCGACGGCGCGGTGGTGCTGCCGCAGGACTGCACCATCGTCAACCCCAACCAGCCCGGCTGCGGCTTCGAAAGCAAGAGCATCGCCGGCGTGGGCGTGATGTTCTACGTGCTGCTGGCGCTGCGCGCGGAGTTGCGCGAGCGCGGCGTGTTCGACGCCAAGACACAACCCAAGATCGACACGCTGCTGCCCCTGGTGGCGCTGGGCACCGTGGCCGACGTCGTGAAGCTCGACGCCAACAACCGCCGCCTGGTGGCGCAGGGCCTCAAGCGCGTGCGCGCTGGCGCCATGCCCCCGGGCATGGCCGCGCTGTTCGCCGTCGCGGCCCGGCAGCCGGCCAAGGCCAGCGCGTTCGACTTCGGCTTCGCGCTCGGCCCGCGCCTGAACGCCGCTGGCCGCCTGGCCGACATGACGCTGGGCATCGAATGCCTGCTGACCGACGACGCGGGCCGCGCCGACGAACTGGCGCGCACGCTGGACGGCATCAACCGCGAGCGCAAGACCATCGAAGGCGAGATGCGCGAGCAGGCGCTGATGATCGTGGAAGAGCTGTTCGACGAGAGCGAAGAACCACCGCCGGCCATCACCGTGTTCGACTCCGATTTCCACGAGGGCGTGGTGGGCATCGTGGCCTCGCGCCTGAAGGACAAACTGCACCGCCCGACCTTCGTGTTCGCGGCCAGCGGCGCCGAGGGCAAGGAGCACGAGCTCAAGGGCTCGGGCCGTTCCATTCCCGGTTTCCACCTGCGCGACGCGCTGGACCTGGTGGCCAAGCGCCACCCGGGCGTGCTGCTGCGCTTCGGCGGCCACGCCATGGCGGCCGGCTGCACGATCGACGAGGAACACATCGACACCTTCGAGCAGGCCTTTGCCCAGGTGGCGCACGAGTGGCTGGACGCGGCCACGCTGCAGCGCCGGCTCGAAGCCGATGGCGCGCTGGACAAGCAGTACCGCCGCGCCGACCTGGTGGACACGCTGCACGCCGAGGTCTGGGGCCAGGGCTTTGCGCCGCCAGTGTTCTGCGAAGAGGTTCAGGTGCTCAGCCAGCGGCTGGTGGGCGAGAAGCACCTGTCGGTGAAGCTCAAGCACCAGGGCGAGCCGGTGGACGGCATCTGGTTCGGTCACACAGAACCATTGCCGCCGACGGTGAAAATCGCGTTCCGCCTCGACGCGGATGAGTGGCAGGGTCAGCGGCGCGTGCGCTTCCTCATCGAAGCCGCGGAAGTTTGATCCCCCTGCGCCGCAGGCGGCGCGGGGGGAACAACAAGCTAACCGATCAGGGCTTCGCGCACCGCAGCCAATTGACGACGCGAAACCGCCAAGCGCTCGTCCACCCCATCCAGCCGCACCGTCCAGCCTTCGCCCTCGACCGGATCGTTGTGCTTTTCCACCGCGCGCACGCAGCGGCGGGCCACCAGCGCGTTGCGGTGCACGCGCACAAACAGATGCGCGTACTTCTGCTCCAGGTCGCTGAGCGCGCCGTCGTAGATGTGCTCCTTCTCGGCCGTGCGCACGGTGATTTACTTGAGCTCGGCCTTCAGGTAGATGATGTCGGACAGGGCCACGCGCTCGCTGCGCCCGCGTTCCTGGATGATCAGCGCCTCGCCCAGACCCGGTAGTTCGGGTAGGCCGCCGTCGGCGGCGCTGATCGCGCGCTGCACCTTCTGCAGCGCCTGCTGCAACCGCTCCAGCCGCACCGGCTTGGTCAGGTAGTCGACCGCTTCGAGTTCAAAAGCCTGCACTGCGTGTTCGGCGTGCGCCGTGACGAACACGATGGCCGGCGGCGCGTTCAGTTCGCGCAGCGCGGCGGCCAGCGCGATACCGTCCACGCCCGGCATGTGGATGTCCAGCAGCACCAGCTCGCAGCCGCTGCGCTGGATGTTTTCCATCGCCTGCACCGCGTTGCCGGCTTCGCCCACCACTTCGGCGCGCGGCTCGGTGCAGTCGCCCAGCAGGGTGCGCAGGCGCGACCGCGCCAGCGGCTCATCGTCGACGATCAGAACCTTCAGTGCCATGTCGCGCTCCGTCCCGTTGGATAAGACCAATGTCTACGTTTATACCGGGATTTCCAGCCGCACCTGGAACACACCGTTGACCAGTGCGCTCTGGAAGCGGCACTGCACATCGTGCAGCAGGTCCAGGCGCTGGCGCACGTTGTCCAGTGCCAGTCCGTTGCCCTTGGCCCCGCTGCCGGCGGGCACGGTGTTGGTCACCTTGATCACCACCACGCTGCCCCGGCGCTGCGTGGTGATGCGCACCGTGGCGCCCGTCGGGCTGGGCTCCACCCCGTGCTTGACCGCATTCTCCACCAGCGGCTGCAGGATGAGCGGGGGCAACTTGGCCTTGGCCGCGGCCTCGTCCAGGTTCCACTCCACCCTCAGCCGTTCGCCAAAACGCACCTGTTCGATGGCCAGGTAATGCTCGGCCAGTTCCAGCTCCTGCCAGAGCGGGCGGGCCTCTTTCGAATCGGCTAGCGCGTGGCGAAACAGTTCGCTCAGGTCTTCGAGCAGGTTCTCGGCCTTGGCCGGCTCTTCGCGCACCAGCGCGATGGCACTGTTGAGCGTGTTGAACAGGAAGTGCGGGCGGATGCGCGCCTGCAGCTCGGTCAGGCGCGCCGTGGTACCAGCCGGCAGGCGCGCCCGCACGCGCCACACCAGTGCCGCGACCAGCACGCCCGACACCAGCGCGCCCGACGCCGCACTGGCCAGCCAGGGCGCGGGCTGCAGCAGCCCCAGCCACCACAGCATCGCGCAGCCATAGGCGCCGGCCAGCGCCCCCAGGGCGACAGCCACGGCCCACTGGGCCCGCTCGGGCAGCCGGTCCAGCGGCCGCTTGAGCAGGCACACCACCAGCAACCACACCACCACCGCCGGCTGCGCCGCACCTGTCAGCAGCATGGTCAGCCACACCCAGGGCATCCAGCCGCTGGTCTCGAACAGCGACGCCACCAGCACGACCGCCTGCACGAACAGCACCGCCCGCAGCACCACGCCCACCTGGCAGGTGTCGAACACGTACTCCTTGGTGCGGTTGAGCTCGGGCATCTGCGACAGCGGCAGCGCGCCCTGCGCATGGGGCAGCTCCTGGAAGCTGGATAAAATTCGCGAGTCTTTCATGGGTCGCACTATAGGCCGCGCCAGCGCCGCCAGCCAGGGCATCTGAAGCCCCGAACCCCGTGCTTCCCATGCCTTCACGCGGCATGCGCTGCCGCCTCCTCTCACCCCCAGCCGCCGGCCCCACCATGTCCACCAACCAACTCGACAAAAAATCGCAAGCCTGGTCCGCCCTGTTTTCGGAACCCATGAGCGAGCTGGTCAAGCGCTACACCGCCAGCGTGTTCTTCGACAAGCGCCTCTGGCTGGCCGACATCACCGGCAGCCTGGCCCACGCCGAGATGCTGGCGGCGCAGAGCATCATCGGCGCCAGCGACCTGGCCGACATCCAGCGCGGCATGGCGCAGATCCGCGGCGAGATCGAGGCCGGCACATTCGAGTGGAAGCTGGACCTGGAAGACGTGCACCTGAACATCGAGGCGCGCCTGACCCAGCTGGTGGGGGACGCCGGCAAGCGCCTGCACACCGGCCGCAGCCGCAACGACCAAGTCGCCACCGACGTGCGACTGTGGCTGCGCGACGAGATCGACCTGATCAGCGACCTGCTCAAGGAACTGCAGGTGGCGCTGGTGGACGTGGCGGAGAAAAACGTCGAAGTGATCCTGCCCGGCTTCACCCACCTGCAGGTGGCGCAGCCGGTGAGCTTTGCCCACCACCTGCTGGCCTATGTGGAAATGTTCAGCCGCGACGCCGAGCGCATGGCCGACGTGCGCCGCCGCACCAACCGCCTGCCGCTGGGCAGCGCCGCTCTCGCTGGCACCACCTACCCGCTGGACCGCGAGCGCGTGGCGAAGACGCTGGGCATGGAAGGCGTGTGCCAGAACAGCCTGGACGGGGTGAGCGACCGCGACTTCGCGATCGAGTTCACCGCCGCCGCATCGCTGTGCATGGTGCACATCAGCCGCTTCAGCGAAGAGCTGATTTTGTGGATGAGCCAGAACTTCGGCTTCGTGAAGATCGCCGACCGCTTCACCACCGGCAGTTCCATCATGCCGCAGAAGAAAAACCCCGACGTGCCCGAACTGGCGCGCGGCAAGACCGGCCGCGTGGTCGGCCACCTGATGGGCCTGATCACCCTGATGAAGGGCCAGCCTCTGGCCTACAACAAGGACAACCAGGAAGACAAGGAGCCGCTGTTCGACACGGTGGACACGCTCAAGGACACGCTGCGCATCTTCTGCGAGATGGTGGGCGGCCAGCTGAACCCGGCCACCGGCGCCAAGGAGGGCGGCATCACCGTCAACGCCGTGGCCATGGAAGCGGCCGCCAACAAGGGCTACGCCACCGCGACCGATCTGGCCGACTACCTGGTCAAGAAGGGTCTGCCCTTCCGCGACGCGCACGAAACCGTGGCCCACGCGGTCAAGGCCGCCACGTCCCACAACTGCGACCTGTCCGAGCTGCCCCTGACCGTGCTGCAGGGCTTCAACGCCTCGATCGAAAAAGACGTGTACGAGTGCCTGAGCCTGCGCGGCAGCCTGAACGCCCGCAACACCCTGGGCGGCACCGCGCCGGCGCAGGTGCAGCTGCAGATCGCCCGCCACCGCGCGCGCCTGGCATGAAGCACCTGGTTCTGCTGTTTGTGGTGCTCGCCGCAGCCTACGGGCTGTGGCAGCTTACGCGCCCGCTGATGCGCCCCGACCAGCTGGGCCTGCTGGCCCGCCACGGCCTGCGCCTGGCGGTGCTGGCCGCTGTGTTGTTCGGCCTGCTGGTGCTGGCCTATTTCGTCCCCTCCACCCGACTGCTCTGACCATGCACGCCACCCTGCGCCGCCTCACCCTGACCCTGGCCGCCCTTTCGCTGGCCGCCTGCAGCCAGATCGACACCGGCAACGTGGGTGTGGAACGCACGCTGGGCAAGGTGGGCACCGAGGCGCTGAGCCCCGGCGTGTACTTCACGCTGTTCAAGACCGTCGACGAGTTCACCACCAAGGAAGTCAGTTTCCAGCTCAACGACATGACCCCCAAGAGTCGGGACAACCTGACCATGAAAGACGTCGACATCGACGTCTACTACAAGACCACGCCAGCGGCCGTCCCCGCGCTTTACATCAAGTACCAGGGTGATGTGGTGCAGCACAACCAGATCGTGCAGGGCGGCACCCAGGACCTGGTGGTCGCCTTCAGCCGCGTCTCGCGCGAGGCGCGTGAGGCCATCTACAAGGCCATCGCCGAGCTGGACGCCACCACCATGCACACCAAGCGCACCGAACTGTCGGAAATGGTCCGCGCGCGGCTGCAGGAAGAGCTGGAGAAGAACGACAAGGGCGCCTTCGTGGTCACGGCCGTCAACGTGCGCAACCTGCTGACCGACCCAGCCATCGAAGCGGCCATCCGCTCGCGCGCCGAGACTGACCAGGCGATTGAAAAAAAGCGCAAGGAAGTGGAGCTGGCCAAGGCCGAAGCCGAACGCTTGGTCGTGCAAGCCCAGGGCGAGGCCCGAGCCAACGAGATCATCAGCGCATCGCTCACCCCCAGCCTGAAGGAAATCAAGCTGGCCGAGCTGCAACGCGACACCGCCCTGGCCCTGGCCGGCAAGCCCGGCAACACCGTGTTCCTTGGTGGTGGCGCCACGCCGCTGGTGAACGTGGGCAAATAAGCCCCGAAAAGACCCGGTTCAGCGGCCGGTTTCGGCTGCTGAACGCGCTCAAGAAGCGCCCCGCAGCGCCGATGTGAATGGGTATGCCGTGCACCCTGTGGTGCCTGGCCCCTCAGCCATCGGGAGTGTCTGCTGTGCCTTATTTCGTGATGTTGATCGCCGCCGTGGTGGTGGTCGCTGGTGCCTGGTGGATGTTCCGTCGCCCCGCCGCATCGGCCGCGCGGCCGCTGCCCATCGTGGTGGACAGCCCCCGGCCGGTGGCGCAGCGCCGCACCAGTGCCGCCCCCGCATCGGCCGCGCCCATCCCGTCACACATACCCAACACCGCCCAGCCGCTGCCGCCCGCGCTGGCCGCCTTTGTCTGGAAGCGCGAAGCCGCGCTTGAACCCGACCGGCGCGACACGCTGCTGGCCGCCATCCGCGGCATTCCGCGCCCGCCGCGCTCCATGCAGCAGCTGCTCTCGCCCGAATTCCTGGCCAGCGCCAGCTCGGCCGACCTGAGCGAGCTCGTGATGGGCGAGCCCCTGATCGCCGCCAAGGTGCTGGCCACCGTGAACGGCGCGTTCTACGGCCTGCACAAGCCGGTCACCAGCATCGGCCAGGCCGTCACTTTCCTGGGCATCAACACGGTGCGCAGCATCTGCCTGCAGTACATGCTGGCCGAGGCCTTCAAACCCAAGCTGGCCGAAGCGCAGCAGGCCTTTGACCGCATCTGGAAAGCCAGCGCCGTGGCCAGCGAAATGGCGGTGCGCCTGGGCAAGGCGCTGCGCCTGCCCGACCAGTCGTCCCTGGCCACCCAGGTGGTGCTGGGCTTCGTGGGCCAACTGGCCACCGCCTCGCTGATCCCGCCGGCCGGGCTGGCCCAGTGGCTCAGCCGCGACCGGCTCGAACGCGCCCGCCTCGAACAGGAACTGCTGGGCCTGAGCGCCAGCGAGGTCGGCGCGGTGCTGATGAAGTCGTGGGAGCTGCCCGATTCGCTGGTGGCCGACGTGGCCGACAGCGGCCGCCTGCTGGTGACCGCACCGCAAGACATCGACCCTGCCCGCCTGCCGCGCCTGGCCCTGGCCTACCTGTGCGCCCGCCTGGGCGAGCGCCTGGCGCTGGGTCAGCTCACGTCGCTGGACGACTACTTTCCGCAGGACGACGCCAGCGTGGACACCCACCACCTGCGCGCCGCCCTGGCCCACCCGGCCCTGGCGTCCCAGCTGGACGCCGCGCTGCAGGCGCCCGAACTGCAAGCCGCCGTGCGGCAGATGCTGGGGCACGCGTCCGCCGCCTGAGGGCAGGCCCGCCGGGCCTGGCAACCTACAGCGCACAATAGCGGGGCTCACCACGGGCCATGCAGGGATTGACCCCAGTCAAGCCCTGCCCCGCACCGCCCCTCTACAGTCGCGCACCATGAACACCACCGCCACGCCCGAAGCACCCGCCGCCGCCAGCCCCGCCGCTGGTCTGGACTGGACACCCCGCCTGGAAACCGGCGACGCCCGCATGGACGAGACCCACGAAGAGTTCGTGGACATGCTCAACCAGCTGCTGGCCACGCCCATCGACCAGCAACTGCCGCTGTACCGCCAGTTCATCGAGCACACCCAGGAGCATTTCGCGCAGGAAGAGCGCTGGATGGTGGCCACCGGCTTTGCACCCGACAACTGCCACGCCAGCCACCACGCCACCATCATGGAAACGCTGCACGCCGTGGTGAAGCACTACGAGACCGACGACAAGGAAATCATCAACCGCCTGGCCGAAGCGCTGGTGGAATGGTTCCCGCAGCACGCCGCCAGCATGGATGCCGGCCTGGCCCTGCACATGAAGAGCGTGGGCTTCGATTCGAAAACCGAAACGCTGGCCGACCCCAGCACGGTGCGCCCGGCCACCATGAGCGGTTGCGGCAGCGTCAGCTGCAGCTGACCCACACGCCGAGCTCACGCGGGCCCTGCGCCCGCTTTTGATGCAAGCCCCAAGTTGAAGCGCACCCGCCATCCAGGCTGGTGCGCTTTTTGCTTTTTCCTGGTGCGATTCGCCAGGCAGACCCTGTTTTGGCGCTGATCACGCACCAAAACACGACTTTTCTGCACGGAGATCGCTCATGGACGCACTCAAACAGGGCGCTGACGCCTTGTTCATCCTGCTCGGCGGCATCATGGTCCTGGCCATGCACGCCGGGTTCGCCTTCCTGGAACTCGGCACGGTCCGCAAGAAGAACCAGGTCAACGCCCTGGTCAAGATCCTGGTGGACTTCTCGGTCTCCACCATCGCCTACTTCGTGGTCGGTTACGGGGTCGCCTACGGCACCTCGTTCTTCGTCGGCGCCGAAACGCTGGCGCAGAAGAACGGCTACGACCTGGTGAAGTTCTTCTTCCTGCTGACCTTTGCCGCCGCCATCCCGGCCATCATTTCCGGCGGCATCGCCGAGCGGGCCAAGTTCTGGCCGCAACTCATCGCCACCGCCGTCATCGTCGGCTTCGTCTACCCGTTCTTTGAAGGCATCGTCTGGAACGGCCATTTCGGCGTCCAGGCCTGGATCACCGAAACCACCGGCTTCGCCTTCCGCGACTTTGCCGGCTCCATCGTCGTGCACGCCGTCGGCGGCTGGATCGCGCTGCCCGCCGTGGTGCTGCTGGGCGCTCGCGCCAACCGCTACCGCAAGGACGGCGGCGTTTCCGCCCACCCGCCGTCGAACATCCCGTTCCTCGCCCTGGGCGCCTGGATCCTCATCGTCGGCTGGTTCGGCTTCAACGTGATGAGCGCGCAGCGGGTGGAAAACATCTCGGGCCTGGTGGCCGTCAACTCGCTCATGGCCATGGTGGGCGGCACCCTGGCGGCGCTGCTGGCCGGCAAAAACGACCCGGGCTTTGTGCACAACGGGCCGCTGGCCGGCCTGGTGGCCGTGTGCGCGGGCTCTGACATCATGCACCCACTGGGTGCGCTGGTGGTGGGCGCGGTGGCGGGCGTGCTGTTCGTGGTGATGTTCACCGCCACGCAGAACCGCTGGAAGATCGACGACGTGCTGGGCGTCTGGCCGCTGCACGGCCTGTGCGGCACCTGGGGCGGCATCGCGGCCGGCATCTTCGGCCAGCAGGCGCTGGGCGGCCTGGGCAACGTGAGCTTCACGGCCCAGCTGATCGGCACCGCGCTGGGCGTGACCTGGGCGCTGCTGGGAGGCGCGGTGGTCTACGGCGTGCTCAAGGCCACGCTGGGCCTGCGGCTGGACCAGGAAGAGGAATACGACGGCGCCGACCTGACCGTGCACAAGATCAGCGCCACACCCGACCGCGAAGTCAGCTGGTGAACGCTGGGCTGGTCAACGCCGGGCTGGGAATGGACCAGTCCCAGTGTTGCTCGCTCAGTGGTAGTCGTCCTCCAGCTGGTGGCGCACGGCCAGCAGGGTCACGGTCGAGGCGTCTTCGATTTCAAACAAGGCCACGTAGCCACTGCGTCCGAACGGGATCAGCAACTCGCGCAGGAACGGACTCTGACCGGCCTTGCGGTAGGTGAACGGTGAGCGGGCGAGGCTGTCGACCGCGCTGGTGATCGCGTTCAGCGCCCGCTCAGCCACCTCCAGATCTTCGAACGTGCTGGCTCGGTCCAGCATGAACTGGTAGAGGCGGATCAGATCGTCGCGGGCGCCGGCGCTGTACCGGACCGCGAAGCTCACTCCGGCACCCGCTTCTGCACCTTGGCCCGGGCTTGGGTCAGCATCCGGCCCAGTTCGGCATGCACTGCGCCCGCATCAAAGTAGACGCCTGAGGCCTGGGCCGCATCCCGCGAAGCCAGCCCACGCGCCACGAACTCGGCGCGGGTGCGTCGGCGCTCGATGGTTTCCCGGACCGAGGCCTCTATGAAACCCGACAACGTCTCGCCCTCCTGCAGCACGCTCTGGGCGGCATCACGCAATTGGGGATCGACGCGCAGCGAGGGCAAAGTAGCGGTTTTCATGGCTGAGGCCTGGTGCGTTGCAGATGCGATGCATTCTAGGCCAGCGGCGCGCCAGTCAGCAACTGCGCACCGGGATCACACCAAAGCGTTGACCTGCGTGCCCAGCGCACCCTCAGTGGCCAGCGGCAGGCTGCCCGCCACGGAATTGAGCAGCGCGGCGGCGGTGGAAGCCTGGGCGTCCATGGCCTTTTTCATCACGCGGATCTGCACCTGCTGGTCGACTTGGTCCGAGCGCGTCTGGACAACGGCGTCCACCAGCGCGGCGGGAGAGACATTCAGGGCATCCATGGCGCTTCCTTCACAAATCGGTTGATGCCTCTGTATCGGCCGGGCAGACGGCCAGCTTGAACCGCCGGTCCACCCACGCGTCCCGTGCGCCGGGTCCGCTTCACTTCGCCAAGGCCTGCGCCAGCCCCGCCAGGCGCAGGAATTCGCCGCGGTAGCCGAAGCGGTCGTCCGCCAGGCTGGCCGACGCCAGCGCCCGCGCGTCGGCCACCGTCCAGCCGCCCGTGTGGCGCCCGCCGCGAAGCACCTGCCCGAAGCCGGCCACGGCGGTGGCAAAGCGGAAGTCCGTATCCGCCTGGTCCAGCGGGCGCATCGCTTCGCGGCGGATCGGCGTTTCCATCAGCTCGCTGCTGCTCTGGCCCGGCCGCTTGTAGCGCAGCCGAAGATGGGCCAATTCGGTGGTGTTCGCTGCACCTGCGCTGCCGGCCGCGCCGTAGCGCAGCGGGTCGATGGCGCCGCGCGCGCC
>NZ_JBPCSJ010000200.1:0-1600 GCF_051007235.1 Hydrogenophaga sp.
TGTTGAACAGGCCTCCTGCGTAGGGGAGTCGCCAAGTTGGTAAAGGCACCGGATTTTGATTCCGGCATGCGAGGGTTCGAGTCCTTCCTCCCCTGCCAGATTTTTTGACACACAGCACAAGAGACAGGCCGCGAGACATTCCGTTGAGCGGCCTCTTTTTTCGCCATTGACGCCGCCGGGATCGCCATGCACGACATGAACACATCCAACGTCCAGCCACCGGATTTCATGATCTTCACCGGCAACGCCAACCCCGTGTTGGCTGCCGAGATCGCGCAACACCTCAACACCCAGCTCGGTTCGGCCAATGTCGGCCGCTTCTCGGACGGCGAGGTCACGGTCGAGATCACCCAGAACGTGCGGGCGCGTCATGTGTTCGTGGTGCAGTCCACCTGTGCACCAACCAATGACAACCTGATGGAACTGCTCATCATGGTCGACGCACTCAAGCGCGCGTCGGCCGAGCGCATTTCCGTGGTCATCCCCTACTACGGCTACGCCCGCCAGGACCGCCGTCCGCGTTCGAGCCGCGTGCCCATCACCGCCAAGGTGGTGGCCGACATGCTGCAGACCGTGGGCGTCTCGCGCGTGCTGACCATGGACCTGCACGCCGACCAGATCCAGGGCTTCTTCGACATCCCGGTCGACAACATCTACGCCTCGCCGGTGCTGCTGGGCGATCTGCGCGCCAAGAACTACGAAGACCTGCTGGTGGTCTCGCCCGATGTGGGCGGTGTGGTGCGCGCCCGTGCGCTGGCCAAGCAGCTGGGCTGCGACATGGCCATCATCGACAAGCGCCGCCCCAAGCCGAACGTCTCGGAAGTGATGCATGTGATCGGCGACATCGACGGCCGCAACTGCGTGATCATGGACGACATGATCGACACCGCCGGCACGCTGGTCAAAGCGGCCGAGGTGCTCAAGGAGCGCGGTGCCAAACACGTGTACGCCTACTGCACGCACCCGATCTTCTCCGGCCCCGCCATCGACCGCATCGCCAAGGGCAACGCGCTGGACGAGGTGGTCGTGACCAACACCATTCCCTTGTCGCAAGCCGCCCAGGCCTGCAACAAGATCCGCCAGCTCTCCGTGGCGCCGCTGATGGCCGAAACCATCGCGCGCATCGCCTCGGGTGAGTCGGTCATGAGTTTGTTCGCCGATCAGGACGGTCTGTTCTGACGCGACAAAAAGCAGGCTGCACCGTGTGGTGCGGCCTTTTTCAAACCGAGGCGTTCTGGTCGCGGAACCCCTCAACAGGAGTCAGTCATGCAATTCGTCGCTTTTGAGCGCGCCAAGCAGGGTACGGGTGCGAGCCGCCGTCTGCGCATCACCGGCCGCACGCCCGGTATCGTCTACGGTGGCAAAGGCCAGCCGCAGCTGATCGAACTCGATCACAACGCGCTGTGGCATGCCCTGAAAAAAGAGGCCTTCCATTCCTCCATCCTGGACATGGAAATCAATGGCACCAGCGCCCAAGTGCTGCTGCGTGACGTGCAATACCACCCGTTCAAGCAACTGGTGCTGCACATTGACTTCCAGCGCGTGGATGCCAACACCAAGATGAACAAGAAAGTGCCGATCCACTACAGCGGTGAAGAAG
>NZ_JBPCSJ010000201.1:0-2960 GCF_051007235.1 Hydrogenophaga sp.
CCGGTACTGCCCGGCCGGGGTGTACGAGTTCGTGAGCAAGGACGGGGCCGATCAGCTGGTGATCAACGCGCAGAACTGCGTGCACTGCAAGACCTGCGACATCAAGGACCCGACGCAAAACATCGTCTGGGTCACGCCCGAGGGCGGCGGCGGGCCCAACTACGCCGGCATGTGATGCAGCCCACGCTGCACCCCGAACTGGTCCAGCGCCTGAACGCACTCGCCGGTGGCCCGCGCCGGTTGCTGGGCGTGGTCGGCCCGCCCGGGGCCGGCAAATCCACATTGGCAGCGCTCATGGCCCAGGCCATGGGCGAACGCGCGCAGGCGGTGCCCATGGACGGCTACCACCTGGCGCAGGTCGAATTGATACGACTGGGTCGCTCCCAGCGCAAGGGCGCACCCGACACCTTTGACGCCGCCGGCTACGCCGCGCTGTTGCGCCGTCTGCGCCAGCAATCAGCCGACGAGATCGTCTACGCGCCCAATTTCCGGCGCGAGATCGAAGAACCCGTGGCCGGCGCCCTGCCGGTGTTCGCGCACACGCCGCTGGTCATCACCGAAGGCAACTACCTGCTGCTCGACGACGAGCCGGCATGGGCGCCGGTGGCCGACCTTCTGGACGAGGTCTGGTACCTGGATGTGCCCGCCGCCTTGCGGCTGGAACGCCTGGCCGCGCGCCATATCCAGTTCGGTCGCAGCCGCGAACAGGCCCTGGCCTGGATCGCACAGACGGACGAACCCAACGCACGCCGCATCGAAGCCAGCGCACACCGCGCCGGCCTGCGCATCGGCTGCGACGAAGCCACCCAAACCTTCCGCATCCTGGCCTGACCAGCCTCTGATCCCCGGGGTTTCACACCGCTGACACAGGCGCACGGCACAGTGCGCCCTTCGTCGTTGGAGTGAGACATGCTGATCAAGACAGACAAGGGTCGCCAGGAACTGCGCCCGGGCAACCGGACGCTCGGACAGCGCGAGCGCGCCCTGCTGCTGGTGGCCGATGGCTCGCAGAGCGAATCCCGGCTGGGCGAGCTGTTCGGCGGAGAAGGCGCGCGCCTGATCGGGCCGCTGATCGACCAGGGATTTCTCGCCCGCCAGCCCTCCGGCCGCCCGGTCCCGCGGGTGCCAGCCGACGCGAGCCCGACCGGAATCGCCAGCGCAGCGTCACATGGTGAGCAGTTCGCTGGTACGCGCTCGCTGGCCACGGCGCGCATGTTCCTGTTCGACCTGAGCGAGCGCCTGTTCGCCCCGCGCGACAAAGCGCTGGCCAGCCGTTACCGCGAGGCCCTGCGCGAGGCGCGCGATCCGCAGGCCATGCTGGCGGTGGGTCGGGCCCTGATCGCCGACGTCGAGGCGCTGGCGGGCAGCGAGCGGGCCGACGGCATCAGCGAGCGGCTGGCCAAGCTGCTGCCGGCCCACCTGCTGGAAAGCGCGCTCTGACCCGCAAAACAACCGCCCACTCGGTCGATTCCGTTAAACTCGCCCGATCAGGAGAGCGCTCCCCCGGGGAGCCGCCGAAGGCGCAGGCGGTCGTTGCAACGGCCCTGACCGCTCAGGCAAAAGGACTGATGACCACCGGCCGCAAGGCCGGTGTCCCCCACTGGAGAGAGGTCACGCACACAGGTGGCCCACCGAAGGAGCAAGTGCGGCATCGCCCGCGCGAATCTCTCAGGTAAAGCGGACAGGGGGGCAGCGCACGGATGCACCGTGTTGTCGCTGTGGCCCTGTGCCATGGCATCTGCTCCCAATTCGAGAGTCCGCCCGTGTCCGATACCATCGCCTTGCTCCAGACCCCGCTCAACGCTCTGCACCTCGAACTCGGTGCGCGCATGGTGCCCTTTGCCGGCTACAGCATGCCGGTGCAGTACCCCGCCGGCCTGATGGCCGAGCACCACCACACCCGCAATGCCGCCGGCCTGTTCGACGTCTCGCATATGGGTCAGCTGACGCTGTCGGGTCCAGATGCCGCGGCCGCTTTCGAGTCGCTGATGCCGGTGGACGTGATCGGTCTGGGGTTGAACAAACAGCGCTACGGCCTGCTGCTGACCGACGAGGGCGGCATCATCGACGACCTGATGTTCGTCAACCGCGGCGACAACATTTTTGTGATCGTCAACGGCGCCTGCAAGCACGGCGACCTGGCGCACATCCAGGCCCGCATCGGCGGCCGCTGCACCATCACCCCGCAATTCGACCGCGCCCTGCTCGCCCTGCAAGGCCCGCAGGCCGTGACCGCGCTGGCCCGCCTGCTGACCGGTGTGGAGCAACTGGTGTTCATGACCGGCATGGCCGCCAGCTGGAATGGAGCAGATCTGTACGTGACCCGCAGCGGCTACACCGGCGAAGACGGCTTCGAGATTTCCCTGCCCGCCGCCAGCGCCGACGCCTTTGCCCGCGCCCTGCTGGCCCAAGCCGAGGTCAAGCCGATCGGCCTGGGCGCGCGCAATTCGCTGCGCCTGGAAGCCGGCCTCTGCCTGTACGGCAACGACATCGACACCACGACGACGCCGGTTGAGGCCGCGCTGAACTGGGCGATGCAGAAGGTGCGCCGCACCGGTGGCGAGCGCGCCGGTGGCTTCCCGGGCGCGGCCCGTGTGCTGGCCCAGCTGGACGGCAGTGAAACCCTGACCCGCAAGCGCGTGGGCCTGATCGCACTGGAGCGAGTGCCCGTGCGTGAACACGTCGAACTGCAGAGCCTGGACGGCGCCAAGATCGGCGAGGTCACCAGCGGCCTGCTCGGCCCCACGGCCGACAAGCCGGTCGCCATCGGCTACGTCACGCCCGAACACGCCGCCGTCGGCACCCGCGTGAACGCACTGGTGCGCGGCAAAGCCGTGGCGATGGAAGTCGCGCCCATGCCCTTCGTTCCGAACCGCTATTTCAGGGGTTGAAATAGAACACCCCCTGCGCCGCTTCGCGTCTTCCCCCTGAGGGGGACGCCACCAGCAGCCCGGCAAAGC
>NZ_JBPCSJ010000202.1:0-13843 GCF_051007235.1 Hydrogenophaga sp.
GATATCGACCGTGTGTTCGGGCTGGACAGCGTTGGCGCCATGGTGACGGCGTTGGAAGGCGGGCAGGGCGACTGGGCCCGGGACACCGCTGCCCTGCTGCGCAAGCGCTCGCCCCTGATGCTCAACGTGGTGCTGGAACAGGTGCGCCGCGCGCGGGGTATGGGCTTGGCCGATGAACTGCGAATGGAACGTGACCTGGTGCGCCGCTGTTTCCACCTGCGGCCTCGCGCCGCCGGCGAAACGGTGGAAGGCATCCGTGCGCTGGCCGTGGACAAGGACCATCAGCCGCGCTGGCACCCGGAACGCATCGAAGACGTCGGGCCTGATCTGGTCGAGCCCTTTTTTGTGAGCCCTTGGCCCGCGAGTGCCCACCCCTTGCGGTCTCTCGGGCACTGAGCCGACGCGCCCGTTCCGTGCCTTGCGCGTCAGCTGTTCACAGTTGCCGGTACACCGCTGTGGCCAGCGCGGCGAGTGCGTCCCGCGGCAAGGCGCCCGACAGGGCGTAGCCGAATCCCTGATCCACCCAGTAGAAGCCTGGGACTGGACCTTCATCGGTGAAACGGAAGGCCGTTTCGCCCGAGTTCTTCCCGGTGTCGAGGGCGCCCACATACAGGGTCAGCCGGTGGCCATCGGCGTGCTGGTACATGAACTGAGCCCGTGCACCGTCGGCGCCCGGCAGCAACCGCCCGCCCAACAGCTCGTAGCCCTGGGCCGACAACACCGGTGGCTTCAAAGGCTTGCCCAGCCGTTTGGACAGCCACTGCGCCAGGTGCGCCTGCTCACCCGCACCCACCTCCACCGGGTGGCGTTGTTCGGGCGTGAACACGGCATGCGCCACGCCCGCCTGACGAACGAACGCGGCCTCGGCCTGTTCGCGCTGCAGCGATCCATCGGCTGGCGAACCCATGCCCCGCAGGCCCCAGCCCAGTGCGAAGGCCATCAACACACTGGCGGCCAGGCCACCCCAGCGCCACCAGCGATCGTGCGTTGCACCCTGGCGATGAGCGCGCAGCAGGGCGTCATGCATCGCCGCAGGCACGGGTTCGTCCAGCACATCGGCGTGCAGATCGCGCAACAAGCGGCGTTGAGCCCGCCAGCTCTCCAGCCGGGCCGCGGCGTCGGGTTGCTGCTGCAGCCGCAAGACCAGCGCCTCGCGTGCGTGCAAGGGCAGTTGCTCGTCGATGAGGGCGTGCAGTTCTTCGTCGCTGACCCGGGCGGAAGAGGGCGGCGGAGTGTGTGCGTTCATGGTGTCGAAGGCGGTGGATTCACTTGAGGCGGCGCAGGGGGGTGGGCGCGGTACCGACCGACGGGGTGGCGGTCGGCGCCGCATCCAGCAGTTGCTGCAGCCGCTGCCGCGCGCGCGAAAGCCGGGACATGACCGTCCCGACCGGCACGCCGGTGATGCGGGCCACGGCGTCGTACGTCAGGTCTTCCAGCGTGACCAGCAGCAACACGATGCGCTGCTCTTCGGGCAACTGCAACAGGCAGCGCTGCAGATCGATGGTTGTCTCGGTCGGCTGGTCCGGAGCCACCAGCTCGGCCGCCACGTCGGCCACATCCACGGCCCGGCCAGCGGCCCGTTGCCGCGCCGCACGTTGCCATTGGTTGCTCTGCAGGTGGTGCATCAGCGTGAACAGCCAGGCCCTCAGATCAGTACCCACGGTCCAGAGCAGGCGTTTGGCGCACGCCCGCTCCAGCGTGTCCTGCACCAGGTCGTCGGCCGCCCAGGCGTCGCCGGTGAGCGCCCGCGCGTAGCGCCGCAGGCTGGGGATGTGCGCGACCAGCTCGGTCGGGTCCATGCGACCGGTCAGGGCTTGGCGATGCGCCAGACGCCGTTCACCCCGTCGCCGGTGGTGTCGCCGGGCTTGCTGTCCTTGATCCAGAAGTACAACGGTTTGCCCTTGAGCGCCCATTGCTTTTTGCCGTCGTCGCGGGTGATCACGCTGTAGTCGCCACGGCTTTGGTCGCTTTCGGCCGCCATCAGGGGCGGCCAGTTGGTGGCGCAGGGGCCGTTGAAGACCGACCAGCCGCTGCCGGCGACATCACGGTCGAAGGTGTAGAGCGTCATCTGGTTGCTGCCGACCAGCATGCCGTTCATGTTCGTGGCGGGCCCGCTGCCGCCCGGCGTGGCACAGCCACTGAGCAAGGCGATGGACAGGGTGGCGATGGCGGCGAGCAATTTCATGGGGTCTCCAGTCGGTGGTGTGGATCGCAGTGAAGCCTGCAACCCCATGAACAATGAACCGAGCGGTTTTATTCCACCGCTCCGGGAAAAATCAGCGGTTGCGGGCCTTCATGGCCCGTTCCACCTCGCGTTTGCCTTCGCGGTCTTTGATGGTGTCGCGCTTGTCGTGTTCGCCCTTGCCCTTGGCCAGGTCCATCTCGCACTTGACCTTGCCGTTCTTCCAGTGCAGGTTCAAGGCGACCAGCGTGTAGCCCTTTTGCTCCACTTTGCCAATCAGGCGCCGGATCTGTTCGCGGTGCAGCAGCAGCTTCTTGGTCCGCACCGCGTCGGGATTGACGTGGGTGGACGCGGTGTTCAGCGGGTTGATCTGGCAGCCGATGAGAAACAGCTCGCCATCGCGGATCAGCACATAGCCGTCGGTCAGTTGCACCTTGCCTTCGCGCAGCGCCTTGACTTCCCAGCCCTGGAGCACCACTCCGGCCTCGAAGCGTTCTTCGATGGCGTAGTTGAACAGCGCCTTCTTGTTGTCGGCGATGCGCGAGTCAGCGGGTTTGCCCTTGTTCGAAGAGCTGGATTTGGTGGCCATGGAGATTCAGATGGGGCCAGAGAGCGTTGTGTCCATGGCCAATACAATCGGGCAGCTTGCGGCGGTCTGGCACGGAGGTGTGACCGGATGGTGTCGGCAAGTGATCCCGATTGTATGAAAACGATCCAGAAGTCCGTCCTGCTCTGGCACAGTGCCCACGAAATGTTCGCGCTCGTGACCGATGTGCAGCATTACCCGCAGTTCCTGCCCTGGTGCGACCACACCGAAGTGGTCGAGCGCGATGACCAGGGAATGGTGGCCAAAGTCGGCATGGCCATCAGCGGCCTGCGCCAGAGTTTCACCACCCGCAACCGCCACGTGGACGACCGGCAGGTGTTGATGGAACTGGTGGATGGCCCCTTCTCGCACCTGGAGGGCGTATGGGCCTTCACTCCGCTGGGCGACGGCACACAGCGCGCCTGCAAGGTCGAATTCACGCTCACCTACGGCTTCGCGAGCCAGACGCTGGCCACCCTTGTCGGACCGGTGTTCGACAAGATCGCCGGCAGCCTGGTGGACGCCTTCGTCAAACGGGCCGATCAGGTCTACGGCGCATGAACATCACGCTGCTGTACGCGAGCGCGCCACGGACCGTGCACGAGCTCGACCTGGATGTGCCGGCGGCGTGCACCCTCGGACAGGCGCTCGTGCTGTCGGGCTGGCTGGAACAGCATCCCGAGATGCACACGTTGGCCACCGGTATCTGGAATCGCAAGGCGCCGCTCGATGCGGTGCTGAGGGAAGGTGACCGGGTCGAGGTCTACCGCGAACTGCGGGTGGATCCCAAAGTGGCGCGCCGTGAACGTTTCGCCGGGCAGGGCGCCCGAGGGGCAGGGCTGTTCTCCCGGCGCCGGCCAGGGTCCAAGGCCGGTTACTGAGCGTTCGCTGCAGGCATTGCCCCGCAGTCGCTGCTGATCACGTCGCTCAGGCGCTGGGATTCGCTGGCGCGCCCTTTGTCGTCCATGATCTCCCGCTCGCCCTTGGCATTGGTGGTGGCGATGCGGATGCCGGAGTCCAGCGTGGCTTTGGCCCGCTTGGCCCGCTCACAGTTGTCCGCGCGGGCCTTGGCAAACTTTTCCTGTTCGGCCTTCTTTTTGGCCTGCTCGGCCTCGTCTGCTTGCTTCTTGCGCGCCTCCAACTCGCTGTCCTTGCCGGTGGGCTTGGCACCAGGAGCCACGGTCGCGGTCACTGTGGCGGGTGTGTTGGCGGCGGGCGCGCTCGGCGTTGCGGCCACCCGTGCTGCGCCAGGGCGCTTGAGAATGTTTTTTTCCAGCGTGCCCGCCGGTGGAGGCGTGTCGCTGAACACGCGGCTGCCAGTGCCATCGATCCATTGCCACTGCGCCAGCACCCCTCCGGCCGACAGGGTGGTCAGGGCAGCCAGGGAAATGGCGCGCAGCAGGTGGTGGGCGGTCAAGAACATGTAAACAGTTTAGCGGCACGCCGTGCGCCAGGGCGTGCGTAAAGCGACCATGGTGTGAACCACTGGTGTATTCGGTCGATTTTGGCTACCCAATGGCGTTCGATCTGTGCCCGCGGCTCACCAAAGGCACGCGGGTACAATGGTGTTTTTGGAGCTTTACCTCATGCGCCTCCTCGGCAAAGCGCTCACTTTTGACGACGTTCTGCTCGTCCCCGCGTACTCCCAGGTCCTGCCCAAGGACACCTCGCTCGCCACCCAGTTCTCCCGCAACATTCAGCTGAACCTGCCGCTGGTGTCGGCGGCCATGGACACTGTGACGGAGGCTCGCCTCGCGATCGCCATCGCCCAGGAGGGTGGTATCGGCATCATCCACAAGAACCTGTCGGCGCAGGAACAGGCCGCCCACGTGGCCAAGGTCAAGCGCTACGAATCGGGCGTGCTGCGCGATCCGGTGGTGATCACACCTCAGACCACGATCCGCCAGGTCATGAAACTGTCCGACGAGCTCGGCGTGTCCGGCTTCCCGGTGGTGGACGCAGGCAAGGTGGTGGGCATCGTCACCGGCCGCGACCTGCGGTTTGAAACGCGCTACGACCTGCCGGTCAGCGAGATCATGACGCCGCGCGAGCGCCTGGTCACCATGCCCGACGGCACCACGCCGGCCGAAGCCAAGACCCTGCTCAACAAGCACAAGCTCGAACGCCTGCTGCTGGTCAATGACGCCTTCGAATTGAAGGGTCTGATCACGGTCAAGGACATCACCAAGCAGCTGAACTTCCCCAACGCCGCGCGCGACGCTGCCGGCCGGCTGCGCGTGGGCGCGGCGGTGGGCGTGGGTGAGGGCACCGAAGAACGCGTCGAAGCGCTGGTCAAGGCCGGTGTGGACGCCATCGTGGTGGACACGGCCCACGGCCACAGCAAGGGCGTGATCGACCGCGTGCGCTGGGTCAAGCAAAACTACCCGCAGGTGGACGTGATCGGCGGCAACATCGCCACGGGCAGCGCCGCGCTGGCGCTGGTGGAAGCCGGCGCCGACGGCGTCAAGGTCGGTATCGGCCCCGGCTCCATCTGCACCACCCGCATCGTGGCAGGCGTGGGCGTGCCGCAGATCATGGCGATCGACAACGTCGCCACTGCACTGCAGACCACCGGCGTGCCCATGATCGCCGACGGCGGCATCCGCTACAGCGGGGACATCGCCAAGGCGATTGCGGCTGGCGCCAACACCGTGATGATGGGCGGCATGTTCGCCGGTACCGAAGAGGCGCCGGGTGAGATCGTGCTGTACCAGGGCCGCAGCTACAAGAGCTACCGCGGCATGGGCTCCATCGGCGCCATGCAGCAGGGCAGCGCCGACCGCTACTTCCAGGAAAGCAGCACCGGCAACCCCAACGCCGACAAGCTGGTGCCCGAAGGTATCGAGGGTCGCGTGCCCTACAAGGGTTCGGTCGTGTCGATCATTTTCCAGATGGCCGGCGGCTTGCGTGCCTCCATGGGTTACTGCGGCTGCCCGACCATCGAGCACATGCGCGCCAAGGCGGAGTTCGTCGAGATCACCTCGGCCGGCATCCGCGAGAGCCACGTGCACGACGTGCAGATCACCAAGGAAGCCCCGAACTACCGCGCGGAGTAAGGCACCCCCCCCGCGCCGCCTGCGGCGTCACCCCCCGGGGGGCGGCAACAGCGGCCCGGCAAAGTCGGTTCCGCGGTGCCCCTGGATGGGGTGACCTCTCGCTCAACGGGTCGTCCTTCGTGACGGCCTTTGTTTTTTTCTGAAGTCCATCGACCGCCATGCAACACCAGAAAATCCTCATCCTCGATTTCGGTTCTCAGGTCACCCAGCTCATCGCCCGCCGCGTGCGCGAAGCGCATGTGTACTGCGAAGTCCACCCCTGCGACGTCAGCAGCGACTGGGTCCGTGAGTTTGCGGCCGATGGTCAACTCAAGGGTGTGATCCTCTCCGGCAGCCACGCCAGCGTGTACGAGGTGGACGACAAGGCCCCCGACGCGGTGTTCGAGCTGGGCGTGCCAGTGCTGGGCATCTGCTACGGCATGCAGACCATGGCGCAGCAGCTGGGGGGCAAGGTGGAGGCCGGCAAGACGCGCGAATTCGGTTACGCCGAGGTCCGTGCCCGCGGCCACACGGCCCTGCTCAAAGGCATCGAGGACTTCCACACCCCGGAGGGCCACGGCATGCTCAAGGTCTGGATGAGCCACGGCGACAAGGTCACCGAGATGCCACCCGGGTTCAAGCTCATGGCCAGCACCGAGGCCTGCCCGATCGCTGGCATGGCCGACGAGGCGCGCGGCTATTACGCGGTGCAGTTCCACCCTGAGGTGACGCACACGGTGCAGGGCAGGGCACTGCTGGAGCGCTTCGTGCTGGAGATCTGTGGCACGCGACCCGACTGGGTGATGCGCGACCACATCGAAGAGGCGGTCCAGAAGATCCGCGAGCAGGTGGGTGACGAAGAAGTGATCCTCGGCCTGTCTGGTGGCGTCGATTCGTCGGTGGCCGCGGCCCTTATCCACCGCGCGATCGGCGACCAGCTGACCTGCGTGTTCGTCGACCACGGCCTGCTGCGCCTGCAGGAGGGCGACATGGTGATGGACATGTTTGTCGGCAAGCTGCACGCCAAGGTGATCCGCGTGGACGCGGCGGATCAGTTCCTGGGCCACCTGGCCGGCGTGAGCGAGCCTGAGGCCAAGCGCAAGATCATCGGCCGCGAATTCGTCGAGGTCTTCAAGGCCGAAGCGGCCAAGTTGATTTCAAGTGGTGCTTCAACAAAAGGCGCCAAGTGGTTGGCACAAGGCACTATTTACCCGGACGTGATCGAGTCTGGCGGGGCCAAGAGCAAGAAGGCTGTGACCATCAAGAGCCACCACAACGTGGGTGGCCTGCCCGAGCAACTGGGCCTGAAGCTGCTGGAGCCGCTGCGCGATTTGTTCAAAGACGAGGTGCGCGAACTCGGCGTGGCGCTCGGGCTGCCGCACGACATGGTCTACCGCCACCCGTTCCCCGGGCCGGGTCTGGGCGTGCGCATTCTGGGCGAAGTGAAAAAGGAATACGCCGACCTGCTGCGCCGGGCCGACGCGATCTTCATAGAAGAGCTGCGCTCGACCATCGACCACAACAGCGGCAAGAGCTGGTACGACCTGACCAGCCAGGCCTTCACCGTGTTCCTGCCGGTCAAGAGCGTGGGCGTGATGGGCGACGGCCGCACCTACGACTACGTGGTCGCCCTGCGCGCAGTGCAGACCAGCGACTTCATGACCGCCGACTGGGCCGAGCTGCCGTACGCGCTGCTCAAGAAGGTGTCCAGCCGCATCATCAACGAGGTGCGCGGTATCAACCGCGTCACCTACGACGTTTCGAGCAAGCCGCCTGCGACGATAGAGTGGGAATGAGCTTCGAGATCCGTTGCCCGGTCGTAGCTCTTTTCCCGTTCAGCGAGGTGTGAGGCGATGTTCAGGTGGCTTGGAATCCTGTCGTTGTTGCTGGGCCTCTGGGGCGTGATGACCCTCGTCCAGCGGCAGATGGCCGCAGCCGGGGCGGTGTCGGGTGTGCCGGAGAAGTCCCAGGCGCCACAGCAGATGCCGCAGCAGTACCAGAAGGCGCTGGAGCAGGCGCTGGAACAAGGCCAGCGTCGGCTGGACGCCCCCGCTGAGGATGGGCGCTGAGCGACGCCCATGAGCACGAGCGACCAGGACTTCATGCGCGCCGCGCTGGCCCAGGCACAAGAGGCGGCCGCTGCCGGCGAGGTGCCTGTGGGGGCGGTGGTGGTGCGCCATGGCGAGATCATCGCGCGCGGACGCAACAGCCCGATCACCGCCCACGATCCGACCGCGCACGCCGAGATCGTGGCGCTGCGTGCGGCTGCGCAGGCCCTGGGCAACTACCGGCTGGACGACTGCGAGCTGTTCGTGACGCTGGAACCCTGCGCGATGTGCAGCGGAGCCATGCTGCATTCGCGTCTGCGCCGGGTGGTGTTTGGTGCCGCCGACCCCAAGACCGGTGTCGCGGGCTCGGTGCTCAACCTGTTCCATGAACCGCGTCTGAACCACCAGACGGCGGTGCAGGGCGGTGTGTTGGCCGATGAATGCGGTGCCTTGCTCAGTGCCTTCTTTCGCCAGCGCCGCGGTCAACAGCGGCAGCTGGCGCACCCCTTGCGCGACGATGCCCTGCGCACGCCCGAGGCCCGGTTTGCGGGCCTGCCCGACTACCCGTGGTCGCCGCGCCACCTCAGCGACCTGCCGTCGCTGGACGGCCTGCGTCTGCATTACCTGGACGAAGGGCCAACCGGTGCGGCGCGCACATGGCTGTGCCTGCACGGCAACCCGGCCTGGAGCTACCTGTACCGCAAGATGATCCCGGGGTTTCTGGCTGCGGGTGACCGCGTGGTCGCGCCAGACCTGATCGGTTTCGGCAAGAGCGACAAGCCCAAAAAAGACCAGTGGCACAGCTTCACCCGGCACCGCCAGGTGTTGCTGGAGTTCATCGAGCGCCTGGACCTGCGCAACGTGGTGCTGGTCGTGCAGGACTGGGGCGGCCTGCTGGGCCTGACCCTGCCCATGGCAGCGCCAGACCGCTACCGCGGCCTGCTGGTGATGAACACGATGTTGGCCACAGGCGATATTCCGCTGTCGGCGGGCTTTCTGGACTGGCGCGAGATGTGCGCGAAAAAGCCAGACTACGACGTGGCGCGGCTCCTGGCACGGGGCAACCCACAACTCGACACCGCCGAGTGCGCGGCGTATGCCGCACCGTTCCCGGACCCGGGGCACCGCGCCGCCTTGCGCGCTTTCCCCGCCCTGGTGCCCGAATGCGCCGACGACGATGGTGCCGATGTGTCGAGACAGGCTCGCGACTTCTGGCGCCACGACTGGGCAGGGCAGTGCCTCATGGCCATTGGCCAGCAGGACCCGGTGCTCGGCGAAGCTGTGATGCAGGGCTTGCGCGCCGACATCCGTGGCAGTGTGCAACTCGTGCCGCTGCCCCACGCCGGTCATTTTGTGCCGGAGCAGGGGGAACACCTCGCCGCCCGGGCCTGCGCCTTTTTTACGCGATGATCGCGCGTCTCCGTCCGCAACCCCATCCACGCCCATGAGCCACATCTACATCTATTCCCCCTCCAGCGCCGTGCGCGACAAGGCCGCGTTCCGCCGGGGTATCAAACGCTTGCAGCACCTGGGGCACGAGGTGGAGATCGACGAGTCGGCCTTGGCCAGCCACATGCGCTTTGCAGGCGACGACAGCACCCGCATCGCGGCCATTGGCCGGGCGGCGGCCAGTGGTGCCGACATCGCCTTGATCTCCCGCGGCGGCTACGGTCTCACGCGCATCCTGCCGGAACTGCCCTACAAGCAGATCGCCAAGGCCATCGCCAAAGGCACGCAGTTTGTCGGACTGAGCGATTTCACCGCTTTCCAGTGCGCGCTGCTGGCCAAGACCGGTGCCGTCAGCTGGGCCGGTCCGGCGCTGGGCGAAGACTTTGGCACCGAGGACACGCCCGATGACATCATGGAAGCGTGCTTCGACGACCTGGTCTGCGGCCAGGGCGAAGGCTCGGGCTGGCAGTTGCCCAAGTCGGATCTGCCGGCGCTGGCGGCGCGACGCGGTGCTGCTGCTGCTGCTACTGCGGGACAAGCCTCCCTCAAGGTGGACAACGCCACGTTGTGGGGAGGCAACCTCACGGTGCTGTGCTCGCTGGTGGGCACGCCCTGGCTGCCGCGCGTCAAGGGCGGCGTGCTGTTTCTCGAAGATGTGAACGAACACCCGTACCGGATCGAGCGCCAGCTGACCCAGTTGCTGCACGCCGGCATCCTGGGTGAACAAAAGGCGGTGTTGCTGGGCTCGTTCAACCGCTACCAGCTCGGCCCGCACGACAAGGGCTTCAAGCTGCAGACCGTGGTTGACTGGCTGCGCAGCCAGACCCGCACACCGGTGCTGACCGGGCTGCCTTTCGGCCACGTGCCGACCAAGGTGCTGCTGCCGGTGGGGCACCAGGTGGACCTGCTGGTGCAGGACCGCGACGCACTGCTGTTCTGGGGCTGAGCGCCCGGATCGGGCCCCTCCAACAAAACAGCCGCTCGAAGGCGGCTGTGGGGCGCATGGCTGACCGAAGCAGCGCTCAGCGGCGCATGCGGCAGGAATTCATCAGGCTCTTGGGCAACAGACCCTGAAACACCGGTGACAGGCCGATGACGGTGTCCACTGCTTTGGCTTCGCCGTGCAGGCGGCTGAGCACCGCCACCATTTCAGAGCGTGCAAACCACAGGGCGTGAACGTCGTGCAGGTACATCAGCCGGTGCTTGAGCCGCGGGTTCATTTCGGCGCCGTCTTCGCCCAGTGCGGCCAGCATGGCTTTTCGCACGGGCTCCAATGCCTCTGGCGAATCTTTGCGGACCTCGGAGCCCAGCAGGGCCGAGATGGTGTTGCGCAACCCGGGTTTCATCCAACGCATGACGAACGCCTCAACGACTGTAGGAATAGTGGACTGAAGAATACGGCCAGGAGGATCGGGTGCGCAACCGTGTTTGTATGACCCACGTCAAAAAAACAACTGCCAAATCATGCGCTTACCGGTCTTCCTTGAGGAGGCACCTGACATTTCTGAGAACCTTTTGATGCCATGTCACTGGAAACCGAGGTCTTTGTGTTCCGCACCCCGATGCTCGGGCATGACCGGAAGGCTTCATCGATGGAACACCGGGGTATACCGGGTGCATTCCCCACAAAGCACGCTGATTGCGTGTGCTAAAAGTCACAAGCCGATGGCGCCAGCGGGCTGGCAGCGGGGCCGTCCACTACCCTCGGTCACTGTGATGTAATGAAACGATTCTTTCCGATTGCCCATGGCCGAACTGACAATTGCTTTTGTGGATTTGACCGGCAGCGTGTCCGTGTTCGAAACACTGGGCAATGACCGCGCCACCCAGGCCGTCACGAAATTGACGCAATGGATCGGCGCCACCGGCCAGGAGCATGGCGGCAAAGTGGTCAAGATGCTGGGCGACGGTGTGCTGCTCTCGTTCACCAACAACCGCCACGCCGTGGAGGCGATGACCCAGATCCAGCAGGAGCACTCGCAGCGCGTGGCGCAGTGGCCCAACCGGCTCAAGCTGCTGATGCAGATTGGCATGGCACGCGGGCAGGTGGTGCAGATAGACGGTGACTGCTTCGGCGATGCGGTGAACGTGGCTTCCCGGCTGAGCGATCTGGCCGGACCCGAACAGATCCTGGCGACCGATACCGTGATCCGCAAGCTGGGCCCCCGCAGCGGTGTGCGCAGCCGCAGCCTGGGGCCCATGCGCATCAAGGGCCGGGTGGAGCCTTGCGAGGTGTTTCGCATCGAATGGCAGAAAGAAATGCTGTCCGAGTTCCTCACGCTGCCGGCCGATCTGCACGCCCTGCGCAAGACCACCGAATCGGTGTTCGGCGGTATCGAACTGGGCTGGCTGGACGCCAGCCACGCGTTCAACCTGACCGACCTGCCCTTGAAGATCGGCCGCGTGCCCGAGGCCGACTTTGTGGTGAACGATCCGCGCGTCTCGCGCATGCACGCCAGCATAGACATCCGCTCGGGCCATTACGTGCTCGAAGACACCAGCAGCTACGGCACCTGGGTGCGGTTCTCGGGCGGCGACAACGTGATCGCTCTGCGCCGGCAAGAGTGTCTGTTGCACAGCGACGGCGAAATCGCCATGGGTGCTCCGTTCACCGACTACAGCGCCCCCACCGTGGTCTTCCGCCTGGTGGATGGCAACATGGTGCTGGGCCACGGCCCACTGTTTGCCTGAACGAGACCCGGCATGAAGCGCTGGTGGCGCCGCTCGCTCCGGGGCCTGCTCGCGTTGCTGGCGGTGGCTGGGGTGGCGCTGGCCTGGTACGCGCGCCAGAGCCTGCCCCAAACCGACGGTGAACTGCGGCTGCCGGGCCTGCGGGCCTCGGTGCAGGTGCATCGCGACGCCAGTGATGTGACCCACATCCTGGCCAGCGACCCGCGCGACGCCTGGATGGCCATGGGCTATGTGCACGCGCAAGAGCGTGGCTGGCAACTGGAGTTCAACCGCCGCATCATGCGCGGCACGCTCTCGGAGCTGCTGGGTCCCGCCACGCTGGACACCGACCGTCTGATGCGCACCCTGGGCATCCGCGAAGCGGCGCAGCGCCAGGTGGCACGCCTGCCGCCAGAAGCGCAGACCGCCTTGCAGGCCTACAGCGACGGCGTCAACGCGTTCTTTGCGCATGGCGAGCAAGCCCTGTCGCCCGAGTTCTTGCTGCTGCGGGCCGACCCGCGCGAGGCAGCCCGTGCCGGGCGCTACTGGGACCCGGCCGACAGCGCCGGCTGGGCGCTCATGATGGCGCTGGACCTGGGCGGCAACTGGGGCAACGAGGTGGCCCGCCTGTCGGCTTTGCAGGTGCTGGACACACAGCAGCTGTGGCAGCTGTTCCCGCCGTACCCGGACGAGCCGCCGGCGTCGTCAACCGACCTGGCCCGGCTGTACCGCGAGCTGGGCGTGTACCGGCCCGAGGCGCAGCGCACGTCGTCCGTCCCCGCAACTGGCGGGTCAGTCGAATCCCCGCTGACGAGCGATGTCGTGGCCTGGGCACAGGAGCTGGGCAACATCGAAGGCAAGGGCTCCAACAACTGGGTGGTGGATGGTTCGCGCAGCGCCACCGGCAAGCCGCTGCTGGCCAACGACCCGCACCTGGGCCTGAGCGCGCCCGCCATCTGGTACTTCGCCCGCCTGCAGGCGCCCGATGCCGGCAGCATCCAAGGCATGGACGTGATCGGCGCCACACTGCCCGGGACGCCGTTCGTGGTGCTGGGCCGCACAGCCGGCGTCGCCTGGGGTTTCACCAACACCGGGCCGGATGTGCAGGACCTGTACCTGGAGCAGATTCGCCCCGGTCAGCCCGACCAGTACCGCGTGCCCGCACCCGAGGGGCAGCAAGCGTGGGCGGCCTTCGAGACCCGGGTGGAAACCATCCGCGTCAAGGGCCAGCCCGACGCGCAGCACACGGTGCGCCGCAGCCGTCACGGCCCGGTGATCAGCGATGTGCCAGGTCGCACGCACGATCTGATCGACACCGGGCGCTATGCCCTGGCCTTGCGCTGGACGGCCCTGGAGGAGAGCGACAGCAACGTGCAGGCCACGCTGGCATCGAACCGGGCGCAGTCGGTGGACGATCTGTTGACGGCCTACCGTGCCTTCCACGCGCCGATGCAGAACGTGCTGATGGCGGACCGCAGCGGTCGCATCGCTTACAAGGCCGTGGGCCGGGTGCCGGTGCGGGGGCCGCAACACGATCTGCGCGGCATTGCCCCCGCGCCTGGCTGGGACGCGCGCTACGACTGGACCGGTTGGCTACCTTACGAGGAAACACCGCAGGACGACGGGTCCAAGGGTTGGATCGCGACCGCCAACCAGCGCATCCACGCAGCGGACTACCCGCACTTCCTCACGCAGGACTGGGCGCCGCCCTACCGCCAGCAGCGCATCGAGGCTTTGCTGGCGCAGACGGCCAAGCACGACACGGACTCTTTCCGGGCCATGCACGCCGATGTGCAGTCGGCCGCCACGGTCCGGCTGCTGCCGCATCTGTTGAAAACGCGCTCGGAGCATCCGCTGGCCCCGGCGGCTCTGG
>NZ_JBPCSJ010000203.1:0-4273 GCF_051007235.1 Hydrogenophaga sp.
CCTGTTCAGCGCGGGCAACTTCACGGGTGGCGACGACACCGAAGAGATCGTGATGAGCGACCCTGCGGGCGGCGTCTACAAGAAGCTGGTGATCAAGGACGACAAGCTGGTCGGCGCCTGCCTGTACGGCGACACGGTGGACGGCAGCTGGTACATCAAGCTGCTGCGCGAAGGCCGCACCGTTAGCGACATCCGCGACAAGCTGATGTTCGGCGAGAGCAACATTGGCGACGTGGGCCACCAGGGCCACAACAAGGCCGCCGCCATGAAAGACAGCGACGAGGTTTGCGGCTGCAACGGCGTGACCAAGGGCACCATCTGCAAGGCCATCAAGGACAAGGGCCTGTTCACGCTGGACGAGGTGAAGAAACACACCAAGGCGAGCGCGTCCTGCGGTTCCTGCACCGGCCTGGTCGAGCAGATCCTGATGTTCACCGCTGGCGGCGACTACTCGGCCACACCGAAGAAAAAGGCCATGTGCGGCTGCACCGAGCACAGCCACCAGGAGGTGCGCGACGCCATCTTCGCCAACAAGTACCTCGCCATTGCCGACGTGCAAAAGGGCCTGGGCTGGAAAACCCCGAACGGTTGCTCCAGCTGCCGCCCCGCGCTGAACTACTACCTGATCAGCAGCTGGCCCAAGGAAGCCAAGGACGATCCGCAGAGCCGCTTCATCAACGAACGCAGCCACGCCAACATCCAGAAGGACGGTACCTACAGTGTGATCCCGCGCATGTGGGGCGGCGAGACCACGGCCGACGAGCTGCGCCGCATCGCCGACGCGGTGGACAAGTATCAGATCCCGACCGTCAAGGTCACGGGCGGCCAGCGCATCGACCTGCTGGGCGTGAAGAAGGAAGACCTGCAAGCCGTCTGGAAAGACATCGGCATGCCCAGCGGCCACGCCTACGCCAAGGCGCTGCGCACGGTGAAGACCTGCGTGGGCAGCGAGTGGTGCCGCATGGGCACGCAGGACAGCACCCAGATGGGCAAAGACCTGGAGCGCGCCCACTGGCGCATGTACGCGCCGCACAAGGTCAAGTACGCCGTCTCCGGTTGCCCGCGCAACTGCGCGGAAGCCGGCATCAAGGACGTGGGCATCATCGGCGTGGACTCGGGCTGGGAGATGTACATCGCCGGCAACGGCGGTATCAAGACCGAGGTGGCGCACTTCTTCGTCAAGCTCAAGACGGCCGAAGAAGTGCTGGAGTACACCGGCGCCTTCATGCAGCTCTACCGCAAGGAAGGCTGGTACCTGGAACGCACCGTGCACTACGTGGGCCGCGTGGGCCTGGACTACGTGAAGAAGCGCATCCTGGAAGACGCCGAAGGCCGCAAGGCCCTGAACGAAGAACTGCTGTTCGCGCTGGACGGCGAACCCGACCCCTGGTTCGACTTCGACAAGGCCGCCGTGGACACCCGGCAGTTCATCCCGATCAAGGCCGTGTCGGCCACTGCTGAAAGGACGGTTTCATGATGGTCGCCGCCTGGACCCCCATCTGCCGCGTGGAAGACATTCCTGTGCTGGGATCACGCCGCGTGGAACGCGAGCGTGGACTGGATGTCGCGATCTTCCGCAACGATCAGGACGAGGTGTTCGCCTTGCTCGACCGCTGCCCGCACAAGGGCGGTCCGCTGTCGCAAGGCATCGTCTTCGGCACCCACGTGGCCTGCCCGCTGCACAACTGGACCATCGGCCTGTGCGACGGCCAGGCTTCCGCGCCCGACGAAGGCTGCACGCCCAAGTTCAGCGTGAAGGTGGAGAACGGCCAGGTGTTCCTGGACGCAACGCAACTCGCGTCGCACGCGACCACCGACGTGCGGCCCGTCGCTGGCCCCGCACGCCGAACCGCCAAGGCCTGAACCCATGACCGAAACCCGCTCCACCTGCCCCTACTGCGGCGTCGGCTGCGGGGTGCTCATACAGAGCGAGGGCGGCCAGATCACCGGTGTGCGCGGCGACCCGGATCACCCGGCCAACTTCGGCAAGCTCTGCACCAAGGGCAGCACGCTGCACCTGACGGCCACGCCAGCCATCACGCGCCAGACCCGGCTGCTGCAACCCCTGCAGCGCCTGCAGCGCGGCCAGGCGCCCGTGGCCCTGGGCTGGGATGCAGCAATCGACAAGGTGGCCAGCGAATTTGGCCGCATCGTGCGCGAGCACGGCCCCGACGCGGTGGGCCTGTACCTCAGCGGCCAGCTGCTGACCGAGGACTACTACGTCTTCAACAAGCTGGCCAAGGGCCTGATCGGCACCAACAACGTCGACACCAATTCGCGCCTGTGCATGAGCAGCGCGGTGGCCGGCTACAAAGCCACGCTGGGCGCCGACGCGCCACCCGCCTGCTACGACGACGTGAACCACGCGCAATGCCTGTTCATCGTCGGCAGCAACGCGGCCTACGCCCACCCCGTGCTGTTCCGCCGCATCGAAGAGGCGCGCCGGAAGAACCCGGCCATGAAGGTGATCGTGGCCGACCCGCGCCGCACCGACACCGCCGAGCTGGCCGACCTGTATCTGCCGCTGCTGCCCGGCACCGACGTGATGCTGTTCCACGGCCTGCTGCACGTGATGCTGTGGGAGGGCTGGACCGACAACGGTTACATCGCTGCGCACACGAAAGGTTTCGATGAACTGAAGGCGCTGGTGCGCGAGGCCACGCCCGACGTGGTGGCGCAGACCTGCGGCTTGAAGAAAGAAGACCTGTTCACGACAGCACAGTGGTTCGCGCAGTCGCCCGCCACGCTCAGCCTCTACTGCCAGGGCCTGAACCAGAGCAGCAGCGGCACCGCCAAGAACGCGACCCTGATCAACCTGCACCTGGCCACCGGCCAGATCGGCAAGCCCGGCGCAGGCCCCTTCAGCCTGACCGGCCAGCCCAACGCCATGGGCGGGCGCGAGGTCGGTGGCCTGGCGAACCTGCTGAGCGCCCACCGCGACCTGGCCAACCCCGCGCACCGCGCCGAAGTGGCCGCGCTCTGGGGCGTGGCCGACGTGCCGTCGAAACCCGGCAAGACCGCGGTCGAGATGTTCCAGGCCGCGGCCGACGGCGAGATCAAGGCGCTGTGGATCGCGTGTACCAACCCGGCCCAGTCCATGCCCGACCAGGCCACGGTGCGCCGCGCCCTGCAGCGCGCCGAGTTCGTGGTGGTGCAGGAAGCTTTCGCGACCGCGGCCACCTGCGACTTTGCCGACATCCTGCTGCCCGCCGCCACCTGGGGCGAAAAGGAAGGCACCGTCACCAACAGCGAGCGGCGCATCAGCCGCGTGCGCGCCGCCGTGCCGGCCGCCGGTGAGGCGCGGCACGACTGGCGCATCGCGGTGGACGTGGCGCGCCGGCTGGAGGCTCAGCTGCGCCCTGGCCAGCCCTCGCTTTTTCCCTACGAGACCCCTGAGGCGATCTGGAACGAACACCGCGAATCCACGCGCGGCCGCGACCTCGACATCACCGGCCTGAGTTACGCCCTGCTGGAGCAGCAAGGCCCGCAGTTCTGGCCACTGCGCGAGGGCCAGGCCGCCGGCCAGGAACGGCTGTATGCAGACGGCGTCTTCCCCACCGCCGACGGCAAGGCCAGATTCGCCGCCCTGCCCTACCGTCCCACTGCCGAACAGCGCGAATCGCGATTTCCTTTTTCGCTCACCACCGGCCGCCTGCGCGACCACTGGCACGGCATGACGCGCACCGGCACCCTGGGCCGCTTGTTCGGCCATGTGGCCGAACCATCGGTGCAGTTGAACCCGCAGGACATGGAGCGCCGCGGGCTGAAAGACGGCGATCTGGTGCAGGTGACGAGCAAACGCGGCTCCATCGTGCTGCCGGTGCAGGGATCGCGCACGATCCAACCCACGCAGGCCTTCATCGCCATGCACTGGGGCCCCGAGTACCTGAGCGGCCGCAGCAGCCAGGGCGAGCCGCTGGCCGGCGTCAACGCCCTCACCACCTCGGCCTATTGCCCCAGTTCCAAACAGCCCGAGCTCAAGCACGCGGCGGTCAAAGTGCTCAAGGCCGAACTGCCCTGGACCCTGCTGGGTGTGGCCTGGCTGCCCGAAGCCACGGCATGGACGGCGCTGACCGAACTGCGCGCGCTCATGCCCTCTTTCGACTTCGCGGCCTGCGTGCCATTTGGCCGCGAACGCACCGGCGTGTTGTTCCGCGCCGCTTGCCGGGAGGCTCCGGACGCGATGGTGGTGGACCGCATCGAAGCCCTGTTGGACCTGAGCACAGCCGACGCCTTGCGCTACGCCGACCAGCGCCGCCATCAGCGCCGCACC
>NZ_JBPCSJ010000204.1:0-43912 GCF_051007235.1 Hydrogenophaga sp.
AGATGCCCAAAACGTATCCAACCAAGGCATTTGCTGCCCTGCCACGCCTCCTCTTGGCGGTGATCGTGGCAGCTTCTCTTGCAGCCTGCGGGGGTGGAGGTGGTAGTGGCACAGGCCCGGACAGCCCCAAAACTGACAACATACTGACAGCTCAGTACAAGGCCAACATTCAGGAAATCTCGACAGAGCAATACGCACAGGCCAGTGTGCAGGTCATGGCAAACGGCGGCGCGGGACTTGTTCTGACGCCTGTGGGCGATGAATTCGCAGGACTGGAAATTGGCCAGACGGTGGTGCTCGGTCCAAACGAGCAACAGGGCCTGCCCTTTGGCTACACCGGCGTTGTCTTGGGCAAGGAAAACAACCAGGTCACGCTCAGAGACGCCAACATCGAAGACGTCTTTGAAAACCTTGTGGTCGACTATGACAGTGCTCGCGAAACGCCTGCGATCGAGACCTTTTCGATGCCCGATACGAAACTCAAGATTGCATCGGCATCATCAACAACAGGCTCCATGTCGCGGACCGACTCGGGCACCGATCTCGTACTGGAGGTCAACCGTGATGCAGGCCTCAATACCGTGCTCACTGGCCGCATCGAGATCAAAGACCTGCGGGTGATCTCCCTGATTAACTACAGCCTATCCGACTACCCTGGAACGTATGGTCTAGACAGGTTCACGTATGAGGTCAAGGGTCAGACATCTGCGAGTTTGCGGCTGCGACCAAAAACCGCTGACGGCAAGGAAGCCTCTATCAACTGGGGAAACATCTTCCCCAAGCTCAATGGTGGAAATTACGTCTGGGACAGGCCAGTCAACGTTCCCATTCCAGGCACAAGCTGGCTACCAGAGTCGGCAAAGTATTTCTCGCTAAGTGGTCTGGATGCATCTGACCGTCAGGGTCTCGTGCCACTGGGGGGACTGGTCCTCATCCCCGGTGCCGTGACGGCATTTTCCAACCAGCCAACGATATTGCAGCAGATCGCTCCCATGTCGATTGTCATTTGGCTTTACCTAGACGCCAATGGCGAAGTCAAGCTGTTGGCTGACAATACCTTGCTCGACGCCAATAGCGGCATCTGGCACACCGGCTTTCGCATCGAGCGTGAAAGTGCGACGCAGCTCAGATCCACGATTCTCAAGGACTTCGGCAATCCGAAAGTATCCAGCCATGTCAACGAAGCTGTTCAGGCTTCGCAAGAAGTCGGTGTGACCATTGGCGCAGACGTGATTTTCAGTGGTATCCGTCCGGCTACCGGGAAGGTTGACCTCTTTAACATGGAGCTCAAGGGGAACTTCCAGGCCTCCAAGCCAACGTCTGTCACGTGGTACCCCAGCTTTGCTGTGACTCTGCCCAGGGAGCCCGAGTTCTGTGCGTCCTACTCGCTGGAGGTCTTCAGCGAGGCGTCTTACAAGGTCGGATTGTCTGCCACTGTGCCGGGCTTTGGTGAGTACAAGTACCAGAAGTCGGCAAAAACAGACCGCATCAAGTGGGGAGCGTTGGGCGACTTTTATGCCAAAAACTGCCCCATGAAGACGGCGCTAACAGTAGCCAAGGTCATAGAAGATCCACAGGTGGTGCAAAACTGTGGCAGTGGCGACCAAGTAGTCCCCTGCAACCTCTTTTGCACCAACGAGGCCGTGGTTGGAGATCAACAATTTCTGACGAGTAGTTTCAGTGCAGCAACTCTCAAGTCTAGAGGTGCATCGAAACTCATGCTCGACGATGAAGAAGAATCTTTCTTCGATGGCATCTTTGACCTTCAGTACAAGAACAACCAGCTGATAGGCTTGTTCACTGCTCAGAAACTGTTGGACATGGGCTCCGCACGATATGGTGATCTTGACTACACATCTCGCAAGGAACTTAAAGTGCGCTCAGATGTCGACAGAGCATCGGCAGAGTTCAACGGTAAATTCACGCGCACCATGACCAATAGCTGGTCACGGGATAACAGTACTGTGTCCTGCGTCGTAGAGTTTGATATGAAGTCCGAGGTCGACTGGAAAATCAAATGATCCACTTTCTTGCCTGAGTCGAAGCAGATACGTTCTCGAATAGCCTTAAGATGTCCGGGGATTAGGTCTGCTTCGACATATGCTGGCAAGTTGCTCCACCTGAGCCAGCTCAACCGCCTTTTCAGGAGCTGTAGGCCTGTTCCAGGCCTCTTTCCGTTCTCACCTCTTTTCGCCAGGAGGCCCGGACCGTCATGCCGGGGAGGATTCACGTGCTTGAAGGCTAAAGCTCGCCCTCTACACCGGGCATAGCCGAACCGTCCTGGCCACCCGTGTCTTCGGGCTGCGGTTCACCGTAGCAAGGCACCAAAATCTGACGCGTATCTCATCAGTTCCACCCTACTTTGAAGTCCAAGCTTTGAGCTGAGCCTGACTCTATGGGTACTGACCGTTTTTTCGCTTAGTTGCAAAATGCCTGCGATCTCCCGGTTACTCATCCCAGTCACAAGCAGGCCAAGAATCTCATTTTGTCGAGCGGACAATCGCTGTGCCAGTGGCTTTTCGAGATCGAAGGCTATCCTTTCCATCAGGAAGGCCTCCATGAAGTGCCCACCACTGCGAACATTCCTGATCGCCTGAAGGAGTTGGTCGGGATCAGCTGATTTCGTGATAAATCCATTGGCTCCCGCTTGAATAACAGCTTGAGCCAGTTGTGCACTGTTGTGAAGTGTCATCACCAAGATAGGCAACTGTGGGTGATGCTCCCGAATAGCTCGAATCAGGTCAAGTCCGCTGAGTCCCGCCATGCTAAGGTCTGTCAATACGACATCAAAGCATTTCAGCGCTAGAGACCTGAGCGCACTGTCGCCATCGGCCGCGCTCCCTGTGACGACCATGTCCGGCTCACCACTGATGAGTTTGGACACACCAGCACAGAACAGCTTGTGATCGTCGACGACGAACACTCGTGTCCTTGCAGACGGCTTGGCCGAGGGAGTTTGTGTTCTGGACATGGATCAGACGCGATGCTGTAGGCAAGCTAGCAAGCAATGATGTTCGGTGCCAGCGGCGTCAATGCAAAAGTATTGTGGTCCGCACCGGCGCAGCACACTCCCTTTGCTCTAGCGAAACTATGAGTTTGTCATTTTAACTGATCCATCGGCCCAGCCCCCTCTAGCGCAAACGACCAGCCGGAAAAACACTGGGGCTTGCAGGTACCAGCCACTGGCAGCAGGTTGATGCGGGAGCTCAGTTGGCGCGCGCCAACTCCCACGGGCGATGGATAGACTCACAACCTACCGCTTGGCGGTCTGCGGTGTGGCAGCAGCCAGCCAATCCAGCGTTGAGGCCTCCACCATCCACGACCTGAACAGCTGTCTCCTGCCCAGTTGGCGCGCGCCAACTCGCTGCCATGCCCTACCTGGTATTCGCGCGCAGTGCCTCCACTGAGTTGGCCGGCCGCAAGTGCGGCCCCTAGGCAACGCTGCCCAACCTTAGTGGCGGGGTGAAGCGCGCCGGCAAACTGAGCGGGCCGTCAGGCCCGTTGGGCTTTCGGGGGTGTTATGCGACAACTTTCTTCCCCGGGCAGCCCGATCAGCTGGTCTATCTGCCAACGCCGCCTCCTGTGTCACGAGCCTGGCAAATCTTGGCGCGCGCCAACTTTCTCCGAAGGTCGTCTCGATCAGCTGGTCTATCTACCAACGCCGCCTCGGGTGTCACGCGCCAGGCGAATCTTGGCGCGCGCCAACTTTCTTCCAGGCTTGGGTCGTCTACTACCTGGGTTCAATCTGCCCGCCCGCGTCCTCACCCTCGAAAGGGGCATCCCATGCTCGATGGCGGCGTCACTGGAACAGAGCCCGCCTTATGTCCTCTGGCGAATCATCCAAAGGCTGCGGACGAAGATAGCGTGGGCGCCGACGCAGCGCGACGTCAAAACGGGTAAGACACGAAAAGTCGACCGCCCAATTGGAGGCGTCCAGCACATGACAAGGTCAACCAAGTCTGAGCGTTCCCTTGCCTGGCTGCCATGGCTTGGCGGGTATCGGGTGGAACTGAATGGACCGGAAATGTTGCACCAGCAGCTGCAGCGGCAGGTCGCTGCCGTACCCGTCAGTGATTTGCCCATCTCCCGATGTGTGCCCCAACAGTCGCTTGAGGTATTTCGACGGTACTTCGGCCCTCTCCATCGCATCCTTCATGGTGTGCCGGAACGAATAAAGGACTTTGTTGCTGTCCGTGATACCCAACTGCACCTTCAGACGGCCGAAAAACTTGCGAAACGAGCCAGAGAGCTTGCCGTGCCAATCCGGCTTGAGCGTAGGAAACAACGCCACAGCACCCTGGGCTTTGAGCCAGTCGATGTAGTCGAACAACCCCAGGTCGATGAGCTGCGACGCAAGTGGCACGCGTCGCACAGACGCTGCGTTCTTGAGCGTGCGGGCATGCAGCCCAGCTTCAACATTGGTGGCGGCCTTCCTCTCCCCCTTACCTTTGGTCTCGTCCTCAAACAGTCCCACATCCGCAGCCTCCGGACGGTCAATCAGGTTGAAGTACCAGCCGTTCTGCGGGTCGTGGACGATGTCGGTGATGGCCAATCCCGCCACCTCTTCTGTGCGCGCGCCCGTGTAATACATCAGCAGAGGAATCCAGTAGCTCGCCTCTTTGGCCTGCCCCTGGGATCGCAGCTGGGCGTCGGAGTAAATCTGGCACCCAAAAATCGTTTCAAGGTCTTTGACATCAAATGATGAGCGGCTCTTTTTGCGCCGCTCAAGACCCGATTTTCCCTGCCCCACAACGGTCACAGCAGGGTTGCTTTGCAGGGCATTGCGCCCGACTGCAATCTTGTAAATGCCACGCACCTTGGACAGACGGTCGTTGACCGTATCCGGCGCGAGACCGCGAGAAACCATCTCTTCGACAAACTCGATAACAAGGTCTTTGGTCACTTTGCCCGGCTCGAAGACGCCCTTCTTCGCTGCAACCCGCTGCAGGTCCCGCCAGGGTGTCTGAGCAGCAATGATTGTGGACTTGGGCCGTTGGCCAACATGCCGGTTCCACCTCTGAAAAACGTCATCCCAGCTCGGTCCGCTGGCCTGCTGCTGCAAAGAACTCTTCAATTGCTCAAAAGGCATCGCAGGCGCAAATGCATGGGATGGCTTGGCAAGCCCTTCCTGGCGCTGCAGGCGCAGTTCAATGGCCTGGGTGACGGCCTCAAGGAAGCGAAAAGAAACTTCTCGCTGGCGGTCAACGGGCAGAGCCATGTCCACACCCAGCAGATGCATGAAAGCCTGAAGTGCCGGCAAGACGGGAGCAGTCTGCCCCATCGCCAGAAGGCGGCCGTACTCTTTTCGCTGGGATCGCAGCTGTTCGTCCAGTTCGGCGAAGGCCTGCTCATCCAGGCCGTGGCTGCGCAGGTAGTCATCCCCCAGCAGCGCCTGGTGAATCCAATTACCGGCAAGCGCTTGAACCTGTTCGTCGGACAAAGCGGTCAGCTGCGGACTGCTGTTGTCATTACGCGACAAACCCGGAGTAAAACGCCCACTGGCAGCGAGCTTGCGCTCTTGGCGCTCGAAGTCTTTGTAGACGGTCACCAGTTGTTTGGCCAACCGTCTGCGCGCATCCAAGACGCTGCTGGTGCGCAGAGACCGGGTAATTTCTTTCCTGCCAGGATAGGCAGGCAACAATTTCTGCGGAATACGAACACGGCAATAAAAGATGCCGGATTTTCCACGCTTGAAGAGATTTCTTTCGACTTGCAACATCAGCCTGCACCACGAAAATGTGTGACAGGCTGTGTAACAAGTGAAGTTTATCCGACACTCCAAGTTGTTGAATTTACTTATAAATCAACAACTTAGAGAGGATTTAAGAGGGGTTGGGGTGGCTGATGGGGCTCGAACCCACGACAACAGGAATCACAATCCTGGACTCTACCAACTGAGCTACAGCCACCGCAAGCCTTGCATTATAGCGCGAAGGTGGCGCCTTGTTCAGCGTTTCGGTTCTGGCACCAGCAGTTTGACCTTGAAACGTTCCTTGAGCGTTTCGTAATAGGCCAGTCCTTCGGCAGAAGACCACCACTGGCCATACTGCTGCACCTCCTGCGCCAGGCCCTGTGCATCGCGCGGCGTGCGCGGCAGCACCTTGTCCACACGCACCACGGCGTAACCCTCATTCCCCAGGGAGACACCGACCCAGGCTGGCAGGGTGGCGGTGGGTGCACTCATGGCCGCGCTGAGCACGGGTTGTGGCAAACCTTGGGCGCTGTCCCGTGCGATCGTCGCAGCCGCGGGCATGCCGCTGGCATCCGCTCCGCCCTTCCAGGCTGCCAGCTGCTTGGCACCTTCTTCGCGTGCCAGTTCGGCCGAACGCTGGGCCACCAGTCGACCACGGACCTGTTCGCGCACTTCCGCCAAGGGCTGGGTCCGCGCCGCCTGGTACTGCAGCACACGGGCGGCCACCAACTGGCTCGAACCGGTCTCGATCGCCTCGGTGTTGCGCTTCTTCTCGACCGAGTCGGGTGCAAAGATGGCCGTCAGCAGCTTCTCATTGCCCAGCACGCCAGCATCGGGTTTGGGCTGACGGGTCAGGCCCTTGGCCGTCTGCACTTGCAGCTTCAGCCGATCCGCGGCGGGCTTGAGGCTGTCGGCCTGTTCGTACACGAGGTTGCTGAACGCTTCAGCGCTTTCAGCGAAGAGTTTCTGGGCCTGCTGCTTCTTCAGATCGGCCTCGATCTCGGCTCGCATGGCTTCGAAGCTGCGCACCGGCGGAGCCTTGATGTCGGTGAGCTGAACGATGTGGAACCCGAACTCGCTTTCGACCAGGTCGGCGATGCCGCCCTTCTGCAGCGCGAAAACCGCGTCTTCGAACGGCTTGACCATGGATCCGCGCGAGAAGAAGTCCAGATCGCCACCGTTGGCGGCCGAACCTGGGTCTTGCGACTGGGCCTTGGCCAGTTCGGGGAACTTGGATGGGTCCTTGCGCACCTGCGCCAGCAGGTCCTGCGCACGCAGGCGGACCTTGTCCTTGTCGGCCGCCGGAGCACCGGCCGGCACGGTCAGCAAGATGTGGCGCGCGCGGCGCTCTTCGTTGCCGGACAGGCGCGTTGCGTTCTGATCGTAATAAGCACGCACATCGGCCTCATTGAGCGTGAGCCCCTTGGCCAGCCCTGCCGCATCCAGCACGAGGTATTCGATGTCCGCCTGCTCCGGCGCCTGGAACAAGGCGGGATTGGCCGTGTAGAAGGCTTCGATGTCGGCGTCCGTGGGCTGCACCTTGGCCGCGAAATCGCTGGCCTTGAAAGTCTGCACGCGCACCTCACGGCGTTCAAAGAAGGCGTTGAGCGACACGCCGGCCAGCGCGGGCGGCGTCACGCCAGAGCCGGTCACGCCCTGGGTGACCTGGCGCATGGAGATGTCGGCCCGCACCTGGGCTTCGAACATTTCGGGCGTCATGCCCTGGCGTCCCACCAGCTGGCGGTAGGCCTCGACATCAAGCGTACCGTCGGGGCGGCGCAAGGACGCGATGGTTTCGTTCTTCTGCAGATCCTGCGCCAGGCGCTGGTCGCTGGTGTAGAGGTGGAACTTCTGTGCGGCGGTGGCCAGCACACGTTCACGCACCAGGCGCTCCAAGGTGGCGTAGCGGGCCTCGTCGCTGTCCAGCAACTTGGCGTCGATGGTGGGCATGGCTTCGCGCAAGCGCTTGGCCTCGGCCTGATGCGCCTGGTCCCAATCGGCCTTGGTGATGTCCTGGCCATCCACCGTGGCCACGGGCACCGATCGGTTCTTGAAGTCGGTGAAGCCCTGCACGCCGAACAGCACAAAGCCCGGGATGATCAGGATCAGCAAAAAGCCCATCAGGTACTTCTTGTGATTGCGGATGGAATCGAACATGCGTTGAAATCCTGAAACAACAAACAGACGCTGTGCCCGCGTCGACAACAAAAAAGGCGAACCCGTGTTCGCCTTTTTGGTGGTGGTGGGTGCTGACGGGGTCGAACCGCCGACCTACGCCTTGTAAGGGCGCCGCTCTACCGACTGAGCTAAGCACCCCACCGGGACATCCCGTGGTGGGGACGACCTCAGTTCAGCGCATCCTTCAGGGCCTTGCCCGGACGGAACTTCGGCACCTTGGCGGCCTTGATTTTAATCTCAGCGCCCGTGCGGGGGTTGCGACCCTTGCGGGCAGGACGCTTGGTGACGGCAAACGAGCCGAAACCGACCAGCGACACGGTGCCGCCTTTTTTGAGCGTGGTGCGGATGGCGGTGATGGTGGAATCCAGCGCACGCGTGGCGGCCGCCTTGGAGATGTCGGCGTGCTTGGCGATGTGTTCGACGAGTTCTGTTTTGTTCACAAATAGCCCCTCTAGAAATGATTTGATGAATCCCTTCGGACCCACCGCTGACAGCGTTGGCCACCATGGTGTGCAAGGCTGGCGGTGCGGCCGCTCGTGTTCGCATCGGCCCGGACGAGTCGCCGAAAAACTAATGCCTTGTGATTAAACCCATGGGGCAAAGCCCCTGTCAACACAGGCCAGTCGAACGCCGCCCGGGGCGCACGCGAAACGCGAGATTCTAGACGCATTGGCCACACGGGCCCGTCCCGTCCGAGAAATTTGGCACACCTTGCGCACTCCTGGGTAGACAACCTCAAGCCAGCAGTGCGGCCGCGATCGCACGCCCCACTTCCGCGGTGCTGGCGGAGCCGCCCAGGTCGCGTGTGCGGGGCGCGCCGCTGCCGGGCTGCAAGGTCGTTTCGATGGCCCTCATCACCGCGTCGTGTGCGTCGCGGTACCCCAGGTGGTCCAGCATCATGGCGCCACACCAGATCTGGCCGATGGGGTTGGCAATGCCCTGCCCGGCGATGTCGGGCGCCGAGCCGTGCACCGGTTCAAAAAGCGAGGGGTGCTGGCGCGTCGGGTTGAGGTTGGCGCTGGGCGCGATGCCGATGGTGCCGGTGCAGGCGGGACCCAGGTCGCTCAGGATGTCGCCGAACAGGTTGCTGCCGACCACCACGTCGAAGAAGTCGGGGCGTTGAACGAAGTGCGCGGTCAGGATGTCGATGTGGAAATTGTCGACCTTCACGTCCGGGTATTCCTTGGCCATCGCCTCCACACGCTCATCCCAGTACGGCATGGTGATGGCGATGCCGTTGCTCTTGGTTGCGCTGGTCAGGTGTTTCTTGGGCCGCGAGCGTGCCACTTCAAAAGCGTAGCGCAGCACGCGGTCGACGCCGATGCGGGACATCACCGTTTCCTGCACCACGATCTCGCGCTCGGTGCCTGGGTACATGCGACCGCCGATGCTGGAGTATTCGCCCTCGGTGTTTTCGCGCACGATGACCATGTCGATCTCGCCGGGCTGGCGCGGGCTGCCGTCGCGGCGCACGACGGGGGCCATCACGCCGGGCATCAGTTTGGCGGGCCGCACGTTCACGTACTGGTCGAACTCGCGGCGGAACATCAGCAGCGAGCCCCAGAGCGAAATGTGGTCCGGCACCTTGTCGGGCCAGCCCACGGCGCCGAAGTAGATGGCGTCGTGACCGCCAATTTGCTCTATCCAGTCGTCGGGCAGCATCTTGCCGTGGCGTTCGTGGTAGTCACAACTGGCGAAGTCGAAGTGGTCGAACCGCAGCGGGATGTTGAACTTCGAAGCGGCCGCTTCGAGCACGCGGATGCCCTCGGGCATGACTTCGGTGCCGATGCCATCGCCGGCAATGACAGCGATGCGGTGGGGTGTCTGGCTCATGGGGGTCTCCTGCAGCGGTGCGTTGGTGATGCGTGCAGCTTAGCGCTGACAGCCTACATAATCAGGCAACCCATTGATTCCCAAAATGCAACAATTGGACCGCCCCGACCTGGAACTGGTGCTGGCCATCCGCCAGCACAGCACGCTCGCCGCCGCGGCGCGGGCACTGGGCCTGGCCGCGCCCGCAGCCACCAAACGGCTGGCCGCGATCGAGGCCCGCCTGGGTCTGCGGCTTTTCCAGCGCACCACGCGGCGCGTGAGCCCCACCGCCGAAGGCGACGCGGTGTGTGAACGCGCGACCGAGCTGCTGCGCGGCTTCGAGGCACTGGAGAGCGAATTGCGCGAGCGCCGCGCCGAACCGTCCGGTCCCATCCGCCTGGCCGCCACCTTCGGTTTCGGCCGGCATTGGGTCGGCCCGGCCCTGGCCGCTTTTCAGCGGCGCTACCCGGCGATCAGCGTGCAGCTGCAGCTGACCGAGCAACTGCCCGACCTGGCCGTGGCCGGTTTTGACGGTGCCATCTGGCTGTGGAGCGCACCGGCGCAGCGCGCCAGCGAATGGGTCTCACGTCCGCTGGCCCTCAACCAGAGGGTGCTGGTGGCTGCGCCGGCGTACCTGGCGCGCTACGGCACGCCGAACACACTGCAGGACCTGCGCCAGCACCATTGCCTGGTGGTGCGCGAGAACGGCGGACTGACCGACCGGCACTTTGACCACTGGCGCCTGCACCCGTCCGACGGATCGCCCGCCTTGCATGTGCAGGTGCGCGGGCCGCTGAGCAGCAACTCGGGCGAGATGGTGCGCGACTGGTGTCTGGCGGGCCAGGGCATCATGCTGCGCAGTCTGTGGGACATCGCTCCCCAGCTGGCCAGCGGCGAACTGGTTCGGGTGCTGCCGGGCTGGTCCATGCCCGACGCCGACATCCACTGGCTGGCGCCTTATCGGGCCCAGGTGCCGCGGCGCATCCGCCTGCTGGTGGAGCACCTGGCGGCACATTTCGGCACCGAGCCGTGGAAGCTCAAACCGGTTTCGGCGCCCGCACCACCAGGCTCACGCCAAAAGCGGTGAGCGCGGTGCCCGCCAGCGTGGTGGCAGTGATGGGCTCTGCGAACAGCAGCCACGCGATCAGCGCGGTGCTGGGCGGCACCAGGTACATGAGGCTGGTGACGGACGCTGCCGCGCCGCGCTGGATCAATATGTACAGCAGCGAGCTGCCGCCCAGGGTCAGCCCCAGCACCGACCACGCCATGGCGCCGACCAGTTCGCCGTTCACAGCGCCGCCGGGCAGCGTCCAGCGCATGGTTTCCCCCTCCAGCAAGGCCAGCGGCAGGGTCACCACCAAGGCCGCGGTCAGCTGCACCGTGTTGGCGGTGCGCACGTCACAGGGCTGCACAAAACGCTTCTGGTAGAGCGTGCCGACCGTGATGGCGAACAGGGCCATCACCGCAAACGACAGGTTGTGCCAGTTGGCCGAATCGCCGGGACCACCGGCCCCGAACTTGCGCGAGACCACCAGCACCAGACCGGCAAAGCCCAGCAGCAGCCCCAGCCATTGGCGACGCGAGACGTGCTGCCCGCCCACGCTGGTGAGCCAGATGGCGGTGAGCACCGGCTGGATGCCGACGATCAGAGAAGACAGCCCGGACCCCATGCCCGCCTTGACCGCGGCCCAGACGCCGCCCAGGTAGCCCGCGTGCATGAGGATGCCGGTGATCGCCAGGTGCAGCGCCTGGGTGCGGTTGCCCGGCCACTTCACACCGGCCAGCACGATCCACGGCAGAAAACACAGGATGGACAGCGCGTAGCGCACCGCCAGAAAGGACATGGGCGGCGCGTGTGGCATGCCGTAGCGCGCCACGATGAAGCCGGTGCTCCAGATCAGCACGAAGACCCCGGGCATGGCGCGCAGCCACGCGTTGTCTTGAACCGCGGGTGCCATCAGCGCGAGCGGGCGCGGATGTCGGGCAGCGCCTTTTGCAGGTAATACACCATGGACCAGACGGTGAGCACCGCCGAGATCCAGATCAGCCAGGTGCCCCAAAGGTGGGTGTCGATGGCATCGAACAGCCGGCCGTTGAACAGCAGGAACGGGATGGCCGTCATCTGCACCGCGGTCTTGAGCTTGCCCACCATGTGCACCGCCACGCTCTTGGTCGCGCCGATGATGGCCATCCACTCGCGCAGCGACGAGATGGCGATTTCACGGCCGATGATGATGAGCGCGACGAACACGTCGGCCCGGTTCATGTGCACCAGCACCAGCAAGCTGGCGCAGACCAGGAACTTGTCGGCCACCGGATCGAGGAAGGCACCGAAAGCCGAAGTCTGGTTGAGCCGGCGGGCCAGGTAGCCGTCGGCCCAGTCGGTGGCGGCGAACACCACGAACAGCACCGTGGCGAACAGGTTCTGCTCGCCCGCGCTCAGGCCTTCCAGATAGAACACCCCAACGATCAGCGGGATGGCGACGATGCGCGCCCAGGTCAGCAGGGTGGGAAGGTTGAAAAACATGGGGCGATTATGGGGGAGTCGTTCATCGCTGCAGGAGCACACAGCCGATCCGGCGCCGGGCCGCCCCAATCCGGATCAGCACCCCTGGGGGGCAGCGACCCGCGCAGCGGCGGAGCGTGGGGGTCAGTGCAAGGCACGGTAGATGGCGTCGGCGAGTTCGGCCGAAATGCCTTCGACGGTGGCCAGGTCGTCCACGCTGGCCGAGGCCACGCCACGCACGCCGCCGAAACGCTGCAACAGCCGCGCGCGCTTCTTGGGGCCCACGCCCGGAATGTCTTCGAGCTTGCTGCCACCGGTGCGCACCTTGGCACGCGCCGCGCGCATGCCGGTGATGGCGAAGCGGTGCGCCTCGTCGCGGATCTGGGCCACCAGCATGAGCGCGGCCGAGTCGTGACCCAGGTAGACCTTCTCTCGGCCGTCGGCAAACACCAGTTCCTCCAGCCCCACCTTGCGGCCCTCGCCTTTTTCCACGCCCACGATGAGCGACAGGTCCAGGCCGAGCTGCTGGAACACCTCACGCGCCATGCTGACCTGGCCCTTGCCGCCATCGACCAGCACCAGGTCGGGCATGCGCGGGCCTTTCGGTGCTTCAGCGTTGGCGTCCTTGGCGGGCTCGGTGGCGGCGTCCTCCACGGGTGCCGCGTCGGCCTGCACCGCCGCACCCTCGCGCTCGGCGCGCAGCGCCTCGGCGATCTTGCCGTAGCGGCGCAGCAGCACCTGGCGCATGGCGGCGTAGTCGTCGCCGCCGGTGATGCCCTCGATGTTGTAGCGGCGGTACTGGCTGTTCTGCATCTTGTGGCCCTCGAACACCACACAGGACGCCTGGGTCGATTCGCCGGCCGTGTGCGAGATGTCGAAGCACTCGATGCGCAGTTCGTCCAGTTCGTCGTCGGGCAGGCCCAGCGCCTCGGCCAGCGCGCGGGTGCGGGCCTGTTGCGAACCCTCTTCGGCCAGCAGGCGCGCGAGCGCGATCTCGGCGTTCTTCTGCGCCATGTCCAGCCAGGCGCGGCGGTGTTCGCGCGGCTGGTGCACCGCGTGCACCTTGGCGCCGTTCTGTTCGGTCAGCGCCTCCAGCAGGTATTTGCCCACCGCGTGGCTGGTCACCAGGGTGTGCGGCAGGGCCGCACCCAGGTAGTGCTGGGCGATGAAGGCTTCGAGCACGCGCACGTGCACCCGCTCCAGAGGATCGCCCTCGCGGACCTCGCCTTCCGTTTCCAGCCCCTCGTCGATCTGGGTTGCGTCGTCCACATGGGCCGGAAAATACGGCCGGTCGCCCAGGTGGCGGCCGCCGCGCACCATGGCCAGGTTCACGCAGGCCTTACCGCCCTGCACCTTGACGGCCAGGATGTCCACATCCCGGTCGCTCAGGTTGTCCATGGCCTGCTGGTGCAGCACGCGCGAGAGCGCGCTCATCTGGTTGCGGATCTCGGCCGCCTGCTCGAACTCCAGCTTCTCGGCGTGCGCCAGCATGCGCTGCTCCAGCTCGTCCAGCACGGCCTGGGTTTCGCCGCGCAGAAAGCGCTCGGCCGCCGTCACGTCGCGCCCGTAGGTCTCCATGTCGACCAGGTCCACACAGGGGCCGCTGCAGCGTTTGATCTGGTAGAGCAGGCAGGGCCGCGTGCGGTTGGCGAAAACCGTGTCCTCGCAGGTGCGCAGGCGGAAGACTTTCTGCAGCAGGGTGATGGACTCCTTGACCGCCCAGGCACTGGGGTAGGGACCGTAGTAGCTGTGGCGCTTGTCGATCACGCCGCGGTAGTACGCCATGCGCGGAAAGGCCAGCATGGGCACCGGCATCGCTCCGGCGGTGCGGAAGGTTTCGCGCGTGCCGGTGATCTTGAGGTAAGGGTAGCTCTTGTCGTCGCGGAACAGGATGTTGAATTTGGGGTTCAACGTCTTGATCAGGTTGTTTTCCAGCAGCAGCGCCTCGGCCTCGGAGCGCACCACCGTGGTCTCCATGCGCACGATCTTGCCGACCATGTGGCCGATGCGGGTGCCGCCGTGGTCCTTCTGGAAGTAGCTGCTGACGCGCTTTTTCAGGTTGCGCGCCTTGCCCACATAGAGCACCTGGTTCTGGGCGTCGAAGTAGCGGTAGACGCCCGGCAGCGCGGGCAGCGCGGCCACTTCGGCCAGCAACTGTTCGGAATGGGTGTCGGACATGGGCCGTATTGTGTCGCCCGCCGGCATGGACAATCGCGCCATGCGTTGGGACATCTTCTGTCACGTCATCGACAACCTGGGCGACATCGGCGTCTGCTGGCGGCTGTGCGCCGACCTGGCCGGCCGCGGCGAGCAGGTGCGCCTGTGGATCGACCAGCCCGAGCCACTGCGGTGGATGGCGTCCGGCGCGCTGGAGGGCCAGGTGCCCGGCGTGCAGGTGCTGCACTGGACCACGCCGCTCTCGCCAGCCCTGCCCGCCGCGCTGCCAACCGCCGACGTCTGGGTGGAAGCCTTCGGCTGCGACGCGGCGCCGGAATGCGCCCAGCACCTGGCATCCGTCCTGGCACAAGGGCACCCGCCACCGGTCTGGATCAACCTCGAATACCTGAGCGCCGAACGGTACGTGGAGCGCTCGCACCGCCTGCCCTCCCCCGTGAACAGCGGCCCGCTCAGAGGTCTGACCAAGTGGTTTTTCTACCCCGGCTTCACCTTGGCCACCGGCGGGCTGCTGCGCGAGGCCGATCTGCTGGAACGTCAAGCCAGCTTCAAGGCCGACGACTGGCTGCGCACATTGGGCCTGCCCTTGACCGGCCAGCGCCGTGTGAGCCTGTTCTGCTACGAGCCGCCGGTCCTGCCCGCCGTGCTCCAGCAGGCCGGGCAGGACGCCCTGGCCAGCGACTGGCTGGTGACCCCAGGCCGCGCCACACAGGCGGTGGCCCTTGCGCGCGAACAAATCGGTGAGTCCGGCGCCGCCTGCCAGTTGCACGCCCTCCCCGCGCTGACCCAGCGCAACTTCGACCACCTGCTGTGGGCCTGCGACCTGAACTTCGTGCGCGGCGAGGACTCGCTGGTGCGCGCCCTGTGGGCCGGCCAGCCCTTCGTCTGGCACATCTACCCGCAGCACGACGACGCGCATCACGCCAAGCTCGAGGCCTTTCTGGATTGGCTGCAAGCGCCGCCCTCGCTACGGGCGTTTCACCGCGCCTGGAACGGCATTGAAGCCACGGCCGGCCCGGTCTGGCCCGGCTGGGCGGTGGTCGACGGCTGGCGCACCTGCGTGCTCGCGGCCCGTGATCGCCTGCTGGCGCAGCCCGACCTGAGCACGCAGCTGATCAAATTCATCGCCCAAAAGCGATAAAATTCAAGGCTTTGCGGAAAACCGGTCCGGTTCACACCGAGCCCCGTTGCCTGCCAGCCATCTGCCTCGCCGCACAGATCGCAGCCATCAGCACCGTTCCCGGGCCTTTTCAGCCCTGCCGGAACAAGCGGCCCAACCGTTGGAATCTTTATGAAAATCGCCCAAGAACTGCGCGCCGGCAATGTGATCATGCACGGCAAGGACCCGATGATCGTCCTGAAGACCGAATACGCCCGTGGCGGCCGTGGCGCGGCCACCGTGCGTCTGAAGCTCAAGGCCCTGCTGAACAACATGGCCACCGAAGTCGTCTGCCGTGCCGACGACAAGATGGACCAGATCATCCTGGACAAGAAGGAGTGCACCTACTCCTACTTCGCCGATCCGATGTACGTCTGCATGGACGCCGACTTCAACCAGTACGAAGTTGAAGCCGAAAACATGGGCGACGCCCTGAACTACCTGGAAGACGGCATGGCCGTTGAAGTGGTGTTCTACGACGGCAAGGCCATCTCGGTCGAACTGCCCACCAGCGTGGTGCGCGAAATCACCTGGACCGAACCCGCCGTCAAGGGCGACACGTCCGGCAAGGTGCTCAAGCCCGCCAAGATCGCCACCGGCTTCGAAATCCCCGTGCCGCTGTTTGTGGACCAGGGCGACAAGATCGAAATCCACACCCGCACGGGCGAATACCGCAAGCGCGTCTGATCTCCTGCCGCGTTGAATGAAAAGGCTCCTGCGGGAGCCTTTTTGCTTTTCAAATCTGCACATGGACCTCATCTCCCGTATCGCCGACGTCATCGTCCCGGTGTTCCTCATCGTGGCGATCGGCTACGGGTACGCGCGCCGCGCGCCGCCCGACCTGACCACGTTCAACCGCATCGCGCTCGATGTGCTGGCCCCCGTGCTGGTGTATTCGGCGCTCGCCTCGCGGGACTTCCACCTGGCCGACCATCTGCCGCTGCTGCTCGGCGGTACGGTGCTGATCCTTGGAAGCGGCCTGCTGGCCTGGCCGCTGGCGCGCCTGTTCGGCGCGCAGCCCCGTACCCTGGTGCCGGTGGTGATGTTCAACAACTGCGGCAACATGGGCCTGCCGCTGGCCCTGCTGGCGTTCGGTCCGGCCCACTTCGGGGCAGCGGTGGCGCTGTTCTCGGTCAGCAACCTGTTCCACTTTTCCATCGGCGCGCGCATCACCAGCGCATCGGCCCGCACGCGCGATCTGCTGACCAGCCCGCTGATGATCGGCACCGCGCTGGGCTTCGCGAGCGCCTTGACGGATCTGCGCCCGCCCGACGCCCTGCTCTCGGGCCTGAAGCTGCTGGGCGATGCCTTGCTGCCGATGATGCTGTTCGCGCTCGGTGTGCGCCTGACCTCGCTCACGCGCCAGGGGCTGGCGCTGGGCCTGCTGGGCGCGCTGGCCCGGCCCCTGATCGGTCTGGCGATCGGCATCCCGCTGGCATGGGCCCTGGGGCTGGAGGGCCCGGCGCGCGGGCAGCTGCTGCTGTTCGCGGCGCTGCCGCCGGCCGTGATGCAGTTCATGCTGGCCGACCGTTACCACCAGGAACCCGACAAGGTGGCCGCGATGATCATGCTGGGCAACGCGCTGGCGGTGGTGTTCGTGCCGCTCGCGCTGGCGCTGGGTCTGTGACCCACAATCTGGACACACACAAGGAAGCCGTATGGAAACCACACACCACCTGAGCGAACAACGCATCGCCGACGCCTGGGCCGACCTGCAGGCCCATTCCAGCAGCGGCAACGTGCTGCAGGCCGACGCCTACCGCCTGGCCTTCGCCGACCCCGAATTCCTGCTGCGCCGCGAGACGCGCGGCATCCGCTTCCAGCTGGAGATGCTCAAGCCCGACCTCGCCCAGAGCGAGCTGGGCATCGAGAACACCATCGTGGTGTTTGGCAGCGCCCGCGTGCGCGAGCCGGCCGAGGCGCAACAGCAGCTGGAACTGGCCGAAGCCAGCGGTGACGCACGCGCCATCGCCAAGGCCAGGTCCTTGCAGCGCAATGCCCACTTCTACGACCGCGCCCGCGAGTTCGCGCGCATCGTGGCGCGCTACAGCGCCCGTTGCCCGAAGAACGACCAGCTGTTCATCTGCACCGGTGGCGGCCCCGGCATCATGGAAGCGGCCAACCGCGGCGCGCACGACGAAGGCGCGCTCAATGTGGGCCTGAACATCTCGCTGCCTCACGAGCAATCGGGCAACCGCTTCATCTCACCCGAACTGAGCTTCAAGTTCCACTACTTCGCGCTGCGCAAGATGCACTTCATGATGCGCGCGAAGGCGCTCGTGGCGTTTCCGGGCGGCTTCGGCACGCTGGACGAGCTGTTCGAGGTCATCACCCTGGTGCAGTGCAAGAAGGCCAAGCCGGTGCCCATCGTGCTTTTCGGCAGCGACTACTGGAAGCGGCTGATCCACTTCGACGTGCTGGTCGACGAGGGCATGATCTCGCCGGAAGACGTGAACCTGTTCAAGCTGGTCGACGATCCGCAGGACGCCTGGGACCACATCGTCCAGTTCTACGATTTGCCGAAAGTCTGACGCCCAGGTCCGACCGGCGCGGAGGGCCCCCGTCCAGCACACACCGTGGGACCGGCTCCGCCGGGCCACAGGTGTGGTCCCCCTGGGGGGAAGCCGCGCAGCGGCGCAGGGGGGGGAGCCGTTTCAATAGCCTCCACCCAGGGCTTTGTACAAAGCCACCTGGTTCTGCTGCTGCGCCAGACGCACCTGGGCCAGCGACTGCTGGGTGGCGAACAGCGAGCGTTGCGCGTCCAGCAAATCCAGCGAACTGGCCACACCGCTGCGGTAACGCAGTTCCGAGAGGCGCAGGCGCTCGGCGTCGGCGTCGGCCTGTTGCTGCAGTGCGGCCAGCTGTTCGCCCAGCGTGGCGCGGCCGGCCAAGGCATCAGCCACTTCGCGGAAGGCGGTCTGGATCGCTTTCTCGTACTGGGCCACGGCGATGTCGCGCCCGACCTTGGCCGACGCCAGGTTGGCCTGGTTGCGGCCGGCGTCGAAGATGGGCAGCAGCGCCTGCGGCGCCAGGGTGAAGCCCCAGGAACCGTCCTTGAACAGGCCCGACAGGTCGCTGCTGGCCGAACCCACGCTGGCCGTGAGCGCGATGCGCGGGAAGAAGGCCGCGCGCGCCGCGCCGATGTTGGCGTTGGCCGCGATCAGCGCCTGCTCGGCCTGACGGATGTCGGCCCGACGGGCCAGCAGGTCCGAGGGCAGGCCCTCGGGCACGGCCCGCATCGCCACCGATGAAACGCCTGCCGTGGGCAGCAGCGCCGCCGGCGGTGTCTGGCCCACCAGCAGGGTCAGGGCGTTGAGATCCTGTGCGCGGCTGCGCTGCAGCTGGGCCAGGGTGCCGCGGGCGGCGGCGGCCAGCGACTCGGCCTGGCGCAGGTCCAGCGCGGACGCGACGCCGTTGTCAAAACGCAGCTGGGTCAGGCGCAGCGAGTCTTCACGGGTGGCGAGCGTGCGCCGGGTCAGGTCGAGCAGTTCCTCGTCGGTCTGCAGCGCCAGCCAGCCGTTGGCCACCGACGCCACCAGGCTGGTCTGTGCTGCCCGTTGGGCTTCTTCGCTGGCCAAGAACTGCGCCAGCGCCGTGTCTTTCAGCGCGGCGACACGGCCGAAGAAGTCCAGCTCCCAGCTGGACATGGCCAGGCCGGCGCTGTAGGTGCTGCTGATGCCACCGCTGCCGTTGGGCTGGCGGTTGCCGCTGGCGGCCAGGTTTAGCGTGGGGAACTGGTCGGCACGCCGGATCTGGTAGGCCGCGCGCACCTGCTCCATGTTGAGCACGGCCACCCGCAGGTCGCGGTTGTTCTGCAGCGCCAACGCGATCAGGTCGCGCAGGCGCGCATCGGCCACCACCGTGTCCCAGGCCGGCAACGCAGCGCCGGCGCTCGCGTCGGACGCCTGGCCCGGAAAGCTGGCGGGCACCGGCGCGGCCGGACGTTCGTAGGTGGGGATGAAAGAGCAGCCGGACAACACCGCCACGGCCAGGGTCAAGACACTGAGTTTCATGTTCATGGGATTCAACCGGTCAGTGGACACCGTGGTGGGACGCTTGCTCTGCGTCGTGTGCGTGCTGGCGTGCGCTGCCCTTGAACAGCTTGCGCACCACCACGAAGAAGACGGGCACGAAGATCACCGCCAGCACGGTGCCAGTGAGCATGCCGCCGATCACGCCGGTGCCGATGGCGCGCTGGCTGGCCGAACCCGCGCCCGAGGCCAGGAACAGCGGCAGCACGCCCAGCGTGAAGGCCAGCGAGGTCATGATGATCGGGCGGAAACGCAGGTGCGCCGCGGCCAGCGCCGCCTCGACCAGGCCTTTGCCCTGGGCCTGCAGGTCCTTGGCGAACTCGATGATCAGGATGGCGTTCTTAGCCGACAGACCGATGATGGTGATCAGGCCGACCTGGAAGTACACATCGTTCGAGTAGCCGCGCAGCAGCGTGGCCAGCAGCACGCCCAGCACGCCCAGCGGTACCACCAGCACGACGGCCAGCGGGATGGACCAGCTCTCGTACAGCGCGGCCAGGGCCAGGAACACCGCCAGGATGGCGAAGCCGTACAGGATGGTGGCCTGCGAGCCGGCCAGCTTTTCCTCGCGCGACTGGCCGGTCCATTCAAAGCCGAAACCTTGCGGCAGCTTGGCTGCCAGCGCCTCCATCTCGGCCATGGCCTGGCCGGTGCTCACGCCCGGCGCGGCGCTGCCGCTGATGCGCATGGCCGGGTAGCCGTTGTAGCGCACGGTCTGCATGGGGCCGGTGATCCACTGCGTGCTGGCAAAGGCCGACAGCGGTACAGCCTGGCCCTGGGCGTTGAGCACGTTGATGCGCAGCACGTCATCGGGCTGCATGCGGGCCGTGGCGTCGGCCTGCACCACCACGCGCTGCAGGCGGCCAGCGTTGGGGAAGTCGTTGATGTAGCTCGAACCCAGCGCGGTGCCGATGGCGGCGCTGATGCTGTCAAAGCCCACGCCCAGCGCGTTGGCGCGGTCGCGGTCGATGTCGATCTGCAGCTGTGGCGCGTCCTCCAGACCGTCCGGCCGCACCTGGGCCAGCAGCTTGCTCTGCGAGGCCATGCCCAGCATCTGGTTGCGCGCGTTGACCAGAGCCTCACGGCCCAGACCGGCGCGATCCTGCAGGCGGAAGCTGAAGCCCGACGAGGCCCCCAGCTCGGGAATGGGCGGCGGGCTGAGCGCGAAGATGAAGGCGTCGCGGATGCCCGACAGCGCGCCGAAGGCCCGGCCGGCGATGGACTGCGCGTCGCTGCCCGGCGCGGTGCGCTCGGACCAGTCCTTGAGGGTGATGAAGGCCAGCGCAGCGTTCTGGCCCTGTCCCGAGAAGCTGAAGCCCAGCACGCTGACCATGCCCTGCACTTCGGGCTGCTTGAGCACGTAGCCTTCGACCTGTTGCATCACGTCCAGCGTGCGTTCCTGCGTGGCGCCCGGGGGCAGCTGCACGTTCACCAGCATGGTGCCCTGGTCTTCGTTGGGCAGGAAGGACGTGGGCAGGCGCATGTACACCACGGCCACAGCCCCCACGATGGCGGCGTAGATGACCAGCGCGCGACCGGCACGCGGCAGCAGCGCGGCCACGCCACCTTCGTAGCGCTTGGCAGTGCGCGAGAAGCCGCGGTTGAACCAGCCGAAGAAGCCCTTCTTCTCGTGGTGGTGGCCGGCTTCCACCGGCTGGAGCAGCGTGGCGCACAGCGCCGGCGTGAGCGACAGCGCCATGAAGGCCGAGAAGGCGATGGACACGCCCATCACCGCCGCGAACTGGCGGTAGATGTTGCCCACCGAACCGCTGAAAAAGGCCAGCGGCACGAACACGGAGATCAGCACCACGGTCACGCCGATGATGGCGCCGGAGATCTGGCCCATGGCCTTGCGCGTGGCCTGCAGCGGCGGCAGGCCTTCCTCGCTCATGATGCGTTCAACGTTTTCCACCACCACGATGGCGTCGTCCACCACGATGCCGATCACCAGCACCATGCCGAACATGGTGAGCACGTTGATCGAGAAACCCATGGCCAGCAGCGCGGCGAAGGTGCCCAGCAGGGCCACCGGCACCACCACCGTGGGGATGAGGGTGTAGCGCCAGTTCTGAAGGAACAGGAACATCACCAGGAACACCAGGGCCACGGCCTCGGCCAGGGTCTTGGCCACTTCCTGGATGGAGATCTTCACGAACTTGGAGCTGTCGTAAGGAATCGACCAGGTCATGCCCTTGGGGAAGAACTTCTCCAGTTCGGTCATCTTGGCGCGCACGGCGTTGGCCGTGGCCAGCGCATTGCCGCTGGGCGAGAGCTGCACACCGATGCCGGTGGACGGCTTGCCGTTCAGCCGCGCCGAGGTGGCATAGGCCTGGGCGCCCAGTTCGATGCGGGCCACGTCCTTGAGGCGCACGGTGGCGCCGTTGCTGCTGGCGCGCAGCACGATGTTGCCGAACTGTTCGACGTTGGCCAGCTGGCCGTTGACCACCACCGTGGCCGCGATGCTCTGGCCCGCCACGTTGGGCAGGGCGCCGATTTCACCGGCCGAGACCTGGGCGTTCTGCGCGCGGATGGCGTTGTTCACGTCGGCCGCGCTCAGGTTGTAGCCCAGCAGCTTGGCCGGGTCGATCCAGATGCGCATGGCGCGTTCGGTGCCGAACAGCTGGGCCTGGCCCACGCCGGGCAGGCGCTGGATTTCGGGCACCACGCTGCGCGACGCGTAGTCGCCCAGGGCCACCGGGTCCAGGGCCGGGTCGTCGCTGGAGAGGATGGCGAACAGCAGGAAGTTGTTGCGCGACTTGTCCACCCGCACGCCCTGCTGCGTCACCGCCGAGGGCAGGCGCGGCGTGGCACGCGAGAGGCGGTTCTGCACGTCCACCTGCGCCAGGTCGGCGTTGGTGCCGGGCTGGAAGCTCAGCGTGATCTGGCCGGTGCCGTTGGCCTGGGCCACGGCTTCCATGTAGATCAGGCCGGGCGAGCCGTTCATTTCCTGTTCGATGACCGACAGCACGCTGTCTTCCAGCGTCTTGGCCGATGCGCCGGGATAGGTGGCGTTGATGACGATGGCGGGCGGCGCCACCGGCGGGTACTGCGCGATCGGCAGCTGGGTGATGGACACCGCGCCCAGCACCATGATGAAGAGCGCGATCACCCAGGCGAAGATGGGGCGGTCGATGAAAAACTTGGCCATGCCGGGGCCTCCTTACTTCGCGGCAGCCGGGGCTGCGGCGGCCGCGGGCTTGGCTTCTGCGGCGGGTGCAGCCGCAGCCGGCGCAGCGCCCCCGGGCGTCCACGGCACGGCATTCACCGGCGTGCCCGGCGGCATCATCTGCAGCTTCTGGAAGCCGTCCACCATGACCTGCTCACCAGCCTTCAGGCCGTCCAGCACGACCCAGCGGCCGCCCTGCTGACCACCGATCTTGACCGTGCGCTTCTCGATCTTGCCGTCGGCACCCACCACACTGACGGTGTCGCCCTGCGCCGTGCGCGTGACGGCCTGCTGCGGCAGCGTGATGGCGTCGCGCGCCACCGCCTGCTCCAGCCGCACCCGAACGTACAGGCCCGGCAGCAGCGCGCCGCCGGGGTTGGGCACCTCGGCGCGCAATGTCACCTGACCGGTCGCGGCGTCCACCGTCAGGTCGGAGAACAGCAGCTTGCCCGGTCGTGCGTATTCGCTGCCGTCGTCCAGCACCACGCGCACCGCGGCAGCGCCGTTGCCCGCGCCCTTGAGCTGACCGACTTCCATCGCGCGCTTGAGCTTCATGGCCTCGGTGGCCGACTGGGTGAAGTTCACGTACAGCGGGTCGACCTGCTGGATCACCGCCAGCGCGGTGGCCTCGCCCTGGCCCACCAGCGCGCCCTCGGTCACCAGGGCACGGCCGATGCGGCCCGAGATCGGCGCCGTGACGCTGGCGTAGTTGAGGTTGATGCCGGCCGTCTGCACGGCGGCCTTGGCCGCGGCCACGTCGGCCTCGGCGGTCTTTTGCGCCGCGATGGCGGCGGTGTAGTCCTGCTGGCTGATGGCCTTGGCGGCCATCAGCGGCTGGTAGCGCTCGACCACCGCGGTCGCGTTGGTCAGGCTGGCCTGGGCGCGCGCCAGGCTGGCCTGTGCACTGCTCAGGCTGGCCTGGTACGGCGCGGCGTCGATGCGGAACAGCGCCTGGCCGGCCTTCACGTCGCTGCCTTCCTTGAACAAGCGCTGCTGCAGGATGCCGGCCGCACGGGCACGCACCTGGGCCACGCGAGAGGCTTCCAGCCGGCCCGGCAGCTCGGTCTGCAAGCCCACATCACCCGGCTGCACGGTGACCACGCCCACCTGGGGGACGGGCATGCCGCCACCGGGTGCGCCACCGGCGGGCGGTGCAGACGACTGGCCGCAGGCCACCAGGGCCGCCACCAGCGGCAGCAACAACAGGGGGCGCAGCCAGGCGCCAGAGGGGGATGGGGAATGTGCGTGGGGCATGCGAACCTCGTGCGGGCGGGGTGACGGAAGGGGTGAATCGGGTGCAGCAGGATCGGTTCCGAACGGAGCGGCGCCGGGCATCGCGTAGACCGCAAGACCCATGCCGCTGCTGCGGATGACCCTGATCAAGGCATGGCAGTATACATACACACATGAATGTATGTATATTCATGGGGTCTCTTCCTTTGTGTACACCGCCATGGTCCGCCGCTCCAAAGCCGACGCCGAAGCCACCCGCGCCGCCCTGCTCGATGCTGCCGAACAGTTGTTTCAGGCGCGTGGTGTGTCTCGCACCTCGCTGCAGGAGATCGCGAGCGCGGCCGGCACCACGCGCGGCGCCATCTACTGGCACTTCAAGGACAAGGCCGACCTGTTCAACGCCATGATGGACCGGGTCACGCTGCCCCTGGAGCAGTCGACGTACGCAACGCACGCGGTGCAGGCCCCGCTGCAGCAGATCCGGCTGTCGGTGCTGGTCGCCCTGCACAAGACCGCCACCGACGAGCAGGCGCGCCGCGTGTTCGAGATCGCCACCCAGCAGGTCGAATACAACGGCGAGATGCTGGCGGTACGCGAACGCAAGCTGCGCTGGCGCGACGAGTACCTCGTCTACCTCACCCAGCAGTTCGAGGCCGCCGCTGCCGCCGCACGCCTGCCACTGCCCATCCCGTCGCGCAGCGCGGCCCTGGGTCTCAAGGCCATCCTGACGGGTGTGCTCGACGGCTGGCTGCTCGATCCGCGTGATTTCGACCTGGTCCAGGTCGGCACGCAGGTGATGGACCGTTACCTGGCCGGTCTGGGCTTCAGCACCGCGGAGGCACCGACGGCGGCAACGCCTCGGGCTCCGGCGCGCGCGACGGCAGCCGCAGGTGCAGCGCTGCCTGAGCCAACAGGTTCGCCGACACGGGCGCGGTCACGAACACGAACAGCGTGATCAGCAGCTCGGCCATGCCGGGCCGCCCCTGCGCCCAGCCCAGCAGCAGCGAGGCCAGCAGCACGCCCCCCACACCCAGGGTGGACGACTTGGTCGGCGCGTGCAGGCGCATGTAGAAGTCGGGCAGGCGCACCATGCCGATGGCGCCCACCAGCAGGAAGAAGGCCCCCACCACGATCAGGATCGCGGCTGCCCATTCGATGACCGGGTTCAGTTCCATAGCGTGTTCCTACCTTCTCACTCCACCACATCGCCACGGCTGAGGTAGCGCGCCAGCGCCACCGTGCCGACAAAACCCAGCAGCGCCACGATCAGCGCGGCCTCGAACAACAGCGGCGTCTGCCAGCGCAAGCCCAGCAGCACCACCAGCGCCACCAGGCTCAGGTACAGGGTGTCCAGCGCCAGCACGCGGTCGGCGATGGTCGGGCCGCGCAGCAGGCGCCAGCCACACAGCAGCAGGGTCAGCGTCACAGCGCCGATGCCGATGGTCAGCGCGAGGTCGAGGACGTTCATGGCCGCCCCTCCCCATCGAGCCGGAAGACGGCCAGCAGCGGCGCCTCGTAGCGCGCCTTCATGTCGGCCACCATGCCGGCCGCGTCGTCGCAGTTGAGCGCGTGCACCCAGATGCAGCGTGCGGATTCGTCGATCACGGCCGAGACGGTGCCGGGCGTCATGGTGATGATGCTGGCGAACAGCGCGTTGACGCGGTGGTGTTCGCAGGCCAGCGGCACGCGCAGCCAGGCCGGCTGCGGACGGCTCATGGGCCCCAGCACCAGCTTGGCCACGGTGATGTTGGACACCACGATGTCCCAGGTCACCACGAGGCTCAGGCGGACCGCGGCGCCCCAGCGGATCGGGCTGCCCACGTGCAGCAGGCCGCGCAGCAGCCGCGGCACGATCAGGCCGATCAGCAGGGCCGAGAGCAGGTGCACCGGCTCCAGGCTGCGCGAGAGCGCCAGCCAGCTGACGACCAGCAGCAGGGACAGCACCGGGTGGTCGAACCAGCCGCCGCGGCGGTCGAGGGCGTCGGATTTCATGGCTGTTTCTCCGGAGCGGGGGCGGCGCGCTGGCCGTCGTAGGGGCGCGTGCTGGGCGGTGCGTCCGGCCCAAGCACGGCGCGCACGTAGTCGGCGTTGACCGACAGCTGCGCCGCGGCCGCGTCGGTGTAGCGTTTGACGGGCGCGGCCAGCACGGCCAACGCCACCGTCAGCGCCATGAAGGCCCAGATCGGCGCCCGCAGGTTGGCGCTGCTCCCGGGCGCACCATGGTCCACCGCGGGCTGAACGTGCCAGAACACGATGACGCCGGCGCGGGCCAGGCCGACGATGGTGAGGAACCCCACCCCCAGCACCACAGTCCAGACCCAGGCCTGCGCCGCCAGACCACTGCTGGCCTGCAGCACCATGAGCTTGCCCAGGAAGCCCGGCAGCGGCGGCAGGCCGGCGGCCGACGCGGCACCGAACAGCAGCATCACGCCCAGCAACACGGGCTCGCGCACCGCGGTCGCCGGTTGCAGCTGGTCCGTGCACTCGCCGCGTTGCGCCGCGATCAGCTCCACCAGCAGGAACAGGCCCGCGATGACGAGGGTGCTGTGCAAGGTGTAGTACAGCGCGGCCGACAGGGTCGCCGGACTGAACAGCCCCACCGCGGCGAGGATGGTGCCCACCGACGACACAGTGAGGTAGGCCACCAGCCGGCCCAGGCTGTGCGCCGCCAGCGCGCCCAGCACCCCCAGCGCGCTGGTCGCCAGGGCCAGGGGCAGCAGCCAGTCGGCCACGGCCAGCGCGGCGCCGCCGGCCTCCGCCCCGAACAGTTGCCAGTGCACGCGCACGATGCTGTAGACCCCCACCTTGGTCATGATGGCGAACAGCGCCGCCACCGGGGCACTGGCCGCGGCGTAGGTGCCGGGGAGCCAGAAATACAGGGGCAGCATGGCGGCTTTCAGCCCGAACACGACCAGCAGCACCAGCGCAGCGGCCTGCGCAAACAGCAGGGTGTCGCCCTGCAGCAGCGCCAGCCGCCGGCCAACGTCGGCCATGTTCAGCGTGCCGGTAGCCGCATAGACCAGCGACAGGCCGATCAGGAACAGCCCCGAAGCCACCAGGTTGAGCACCACGTAGTGCACGCCCATGCGGAAGCGCTCGCGCCCCTGGCCGTGCACCAGCAACACGTAGGACGCGATCAGCAGCACCTCGAAGAACACGAACAGGTTGAACAGGTCGCCCGTGAGGAACGCACCGCAAAGGCCCATCAGCTGGAACTGGAAGATGGCATGGAAGTAGCGGCCCCGGCTGTCCCAGCCGCTGGCGGCGTACCAGAGCACCGGCAGCGCGACCAGGTAGGTCAGCAGCACCATCAGGGCCGAGAGACGGTCCACCACCATCACGATGCCGAACGGCGCCGGCCACTCGCCCAGGCGGTACACCAGCAGCTCGCCTTGCGCCGCATGCTGCACCAGGCCCACGGCCATGAACAGACCGAGCGCTGTGGACAGCAACGCGACGCGGCGGCGCCAGCGCAGCGACGCGTCGTCGTGCGCCCCGCCCTGCCCGGCCATGCCGCCCTGGTCGCCGATGAGCAGCAGCACCACCGCTGTCAGCATCGGTAGCACCACCGACAGCACCGGCGCGTGCTGCAGCCAGAAATCCAACAGCGAACCGGTCATACGCGCGGCCCTCCGGGCTCGTGGCCGTCCACGTGGTCGCTGCCGCTCTCATGGCGGCTGCGCAGCGCCAGTTCCACCACGAAGCCGGTGGTCGCAAAACCGATCACGATGGCGGTGAGCACCAGCGCCTGCGGCAGCGGATCGGCCACCGGGCCTTCGCCCACCAGCACCGGCGCGGCGTTGCTCCACAGCCGGCCCATCAGGAAGATGAACACGTTGACCGCGTAGCCGAACAACGACAGGCCGAGGACCACCGGGAAGCTGCGCCCGCGCAGCATGAGGTAGATGCCGCTGGCGGTGACCATGCCCACGCCGGTGGCCAGCAGAAATTCCATACTCATGAGGCACTCCGTTGGGTTGCAGCGGCCGGCACCTCGCGCGAGGCCTGGCCCAGCACCGAGAGCGTCAGCAGCGTGCTGCCAACCACGGTGAGGTAGACGCCGAGGTCGAAGATCGCGGCGGTGGCCAGCGGCAGTTCGCCCAGCACCGGCACGTGCGGGTGACCGAAGGCGCTGGTCAGGAACGGGCGACCCAGCGCAAAGGCACCGACCCCGGTCAGGCCGGCGATGCCCAGACCCGCGCCGATCCAGCGCACGAAGCGGCGACCGCCCCCGGCGCGCAGGAACTGCTCGGCCCGCGCCTGCCCCAGCGACATGAACTGCAGCACCAGCGCCACCGCGGTGATCAGCCCGGCGATGAAGCCGCCACCGGGCAGGTTGTGGCCGCGCATGAAGATGTAGAGGCTGAACACCAGCGCCAGCGGCAGCACCACCGAGGCGGCCACGCGCAGCAGCAGCGGCTGTTGGGCAAAGGTCCAGGCGCGGCCCTCGGGGTCAGCGCCCGCACGGCGGGTGCGCAGGCCGTCCATCAGCGCCAACACGCCGATGGCAGCGATGCCCAGCACGGTGATCTCGCCCATGGTGTCGTAGCCGCGGAAGTCCACCAGGATCACGTTGACCACGTTCGAGCCGCCACCCTTGGGCAGCGACTGTTCCAGGAAGAACCACGAGATCGATGCCTGGTCGCGGGTGAGCACCAGCCAGGTGATGGCCGACATGGCCGCGCCGCCCGCCAACGCCAGCAGCGCGTGCAGGCCCTTGCGCAGGGCCGGTGTTTCCTTGGGGCTGGTCTGCGGCAGCAGGGCCAGGCCCATGAGCAGCAGCACGGTGGAGACGATGTCCACCGACAGCTGGGTCAGCGCCAGGTCGGGCGCGGAGAAACCGAGGAAGGTGAGCGAGGCCGCCACACCGACCACGCCCACCAGCACCACGGTCTGGAAGCGCTGGTGGTGCGTGCGCACGATGGCCACGCAGGTGAGCAGCAACAGCACCCACATGGCCCATGCCAGCGGCGTGGCAGGCATCTGCGGACGGGGGCCGGTGCCAATACCGCTGCCCAGGAACGGCAGCGCACCCAGCACCAGCGCCGTGAGCAGCAGCCACCCAACGTAACGCTGCAGAGAACCGGTCTCCAGCAGCCGCGTGATGCGACCCGACAGACCGAACAGGTGGTCGATCAGCCACTCGAAAATGGCGCGGCCGGTGGCGGCGCCGAACCAGGCCTCGGAGCTGATACGGTGCAGCCGTTTGCCTTTGGCCAGCCACAGGTACAGGCCCACACCCACCACCAGCGCGATGGCGCTCATCAGCAGCGGCAGGTTGACGCCGTGCCAGATGGCCAGGTAATAGTCGGGCAGGGGCTGGCCCACCAGCGCGGTGGCGGCCACGTGCACCAGCGGCCCGAAGGTGACGGCGGGCAGCAGGCCGACCACGATGCACATGACCACCAGCAGCATGGCCGGCAGCTTCATGCCCAGCGGCGGCTCGTGCGGATGCTTGTTCGGCACATCGCCCAGCTCACCGTTGAAGTAGGTATCGTGCACGAAGCGCAGCGAGTAGGCCACGCTGAACACACCGGCCAGCGTCACGAGGGCCGGCACCAGCCAGGCGTAGACCCCGCTGGTGCCAACGACGGCCTCGGTGAAGAACATTTCCTTGGACAGGAAGCCGTTGGTCAGCGGCACACCGGCCATCGAAGCAGCCGCCACCATGGACAAGGTGGCCGTCCAGGGCATGAACTTCCACAGCCCGCCGAGCTGGCGCATGTCGCGCGAATGGGTCTCGTGGTCGACGATGCCGGCGATCATGAACAGCGAGGCCTTGAACGCCGCGTGGTTGAGCACGTGGAACACCGCGGCCACACTGGCCAGCGGCGAGCCCAGGCCGATCAGGAACACGATCAGCCCCAGGTGGCTCACCGTCGAATAGGCCAGCAGGCCCTTGAGGTCGTGTTTGAAGATGGCGATGAAGGCCGCGAACAGCACGGTGGCCAGGCCGGCCGCGCTGACGATGATCTCGAAATGCCCGGTGCCAGCCAGCACCGGGTACATGCGCATCAGCAGGAACACGCCGGCCTTGACCATGGTGGCCGAGTGCAGGTAGGCCGAGACCGGCGTGGGCGCGGCCATGGCGTCGGGCAGCCAGAAGTGGAACGGGAACTGGGCGCTCTTGGTGAAGGCGCCCAGCAGGATCAGCAGCAGCGCGGGCACGAAGCGCGGGTCGGCCTGGATGGCCGCCACGTTCGCCGCCATGGCGCTGAGTTCGTAGGTGCCGGCGATTTGCCCCAGCAGCACAAAACCACCCAGCATGGCCAGGCCGCCGCCGCCGGTCACGGCCAGCGCCTGCCGCGCACCGGCACGCGCATCGGGTCGGTGGCTCCAGAAGCCGATCAGCAGGAAAGACGAGATGCTGGTCAGCTCCCAGAACACCACCAGCAGCAACAGGTTGTCCGACAGCACCACGCCCAGCATGGCGGCCATGAACAGCATCATGAAACTGAAGAACTTGCCCGCCGAGTCCTCGGGCGCGAGGTAATAGGCCGCGTACAGCACGATCAGCAAGCCGATGAACAGGATCAGCCCGGCGAACATGAGCGACAGCCCGTCGAGCCGGAACGTCAGATTCAACCCGATCTCGGGCACCCAGGGCCAGGCGTTCATCACCGTCTGACCGGCGAACACCGCCGGCGCCTGGGACAGCAGCACGGCGAGCGCCGACGCCGTGACAAGACCAGCCGCGACGGCAGTCAAAGGGCGGGATCTTGAACCGAGCCAGGCGGTGGCCAGGGTCCCGAGCAGCAGCGGCAGTAGGACGATCAGCAAGAGCAAGGGGCTTCCTTCAAGTGACGGCGCATTCTACGGATGCCCCGCTGTCCACAGAGTTCCGCAGGTCAGACATCCAGGCGTTGCGGCTCGGGCGGATGCGCGGCCAGGGTCTTGCGCATGCGCCAGGCCAGCCGCGAGCCAGCGCCGACCACCCCGCCCACCACCCAGAACACCCCGCTGATGCCCACCAGCACCCCCGCCGAACCGAACAGCAGCGGCATGAGCACGCTGGAACCGTTGATGGCCATGGAGCGCAGGCCCAGCGCCTCGCCGTGCCGGTGTTTCGGCGTGATCTGGTGCAAGGTGCTCATCACCATGGGCTGCACCGACCCCAGCGCCAGCCCCAGCAACAGAGAGAGCAGCCCCATGGCCCAGGCGGTGTGCACCAGCGGGTACAGGGCGAACAGCAGCGCGGTGCTGACCATGGCGATGCCGATCACCGTGCCCTCGTGCAGGCGCGCGGCCAGCCAGGGCATGAGCAGGCGGATGGCGGTGGCCGCCAGCGCGAAACCACCGAGGATGGTTCCGATCACCGTGGCCGACAGCCCACGCTCGTGTCCCAGCACCGGCACCAGGAAGGTGTGCACGTCCCAGCAGGACGCGAGCATCCAGTTCACCAGCATCAGGTGGCGGAAGGGCCGGTCGCGCAGCAGGTCCCACGATGAACGGCCGCGCGATGGCTCGGCGGAGTCGGTGACCGGGTGGTCGGGCACGCGCCGCACCCACCACCAGGCCAGCGAGGGCAGCAACGCCAGCAGCAGGTAGGCCGCGCGGAATCCGCTGGCGTCGATCAACAGACCCGCCAGGAAGGGCCCCAGAAAGTTGGAGATGGACGGGCCGATGGCCACCCAGCTGAACACCTGGCGCAGTTCGGTGGCGTCGCTGGCCATGTGGCCCACGTGGCGCTGCAGCGCGATCATGGCCAGGCAGACGGCAGCGCCGCTGCTCAGGGCGGTGAGGCAGAGCACGGCAAAGTGCGGCCAGGCCACCGAGCACAGCCCCCCGGCCGTGGCCACCACGCTGGCCAGCACAAACGGCCGCTGCAGTCCGTGCCGTTCGGCGTAGCGCCCGGCGGGCAGCGCCAGGAACACCTGGGCCAGCGCGAACAGCGCCAGCAGCACGCCGACCGCGGCGGCGCTGTGCCCCTCGCGCAGCGCCATCAGCGGCGCGGCCATGCGAAAGCCGGTCATGCACGCGTGCACACTGATCTGCGCGCCGATCAGGCGGGCGAGTGCGGTGCGGGTGCCGGCCTTCAAGCGCGGTCGGCGTCGGGCGCGTCCAGCAGGTCGGTCGGCAACAGCGCGGTGGCCTTGTCCTGCGGCAGCGCCTCCACCGTCTTGAGTGCGCGGCCCATGGCGCGGCTGCGGGTTTCGGCCGCGTCCAGGGTGTTGAGCACGGTCTGGGTCTGGTTCTTGACCTTGGCGAGCACATCGCCGAACTTGCCGAACTCGGTCTTGACCGCGCCCAGCACCTGCCAGACCTCGCTGCTGCGCTTCTCCAGCGCCAGGGTGCGAAAGCCCATCTGCAGCGCGTTGAGCATGGCCATCAAGGTGGTGGGGCCGGTCAGGGTGACGCGGTGGTCGCGCTGCAGCGCTTCCATCAGCCCCGGGCGGCGCAGCACCTCGGCGTACAGACCTTCGGTGGGCAGGAACAGGATGGCGAAGTCGGTGGTGTGCGGTGGCTCCAGGTACTTCTCGGCCATGCTCTTGGCCTCGAGTTTGATGCGCTGCTCCAGGCCGCGCGCGGCCAGCTCGACGCCCTCGGCGTCGGCGCGCTGTTGCGCGTCCAGCAGGCGCTCGTAGTCTTCGTTGGGAAATTTGGCGTCGATGGGCAGCCAGCAGGGCGCGCCGTCGTCGCCGCGCCCTGGCAGGCGCACCGCAAAGTCCACCATGTTGCGGCTGCCCGGTCGCGTGGCCACCTGGGTGGCGTATTGCTCGGGCGAAAACACCTGCTCCAGCAGCGCGCCCAGTTGCGCTTCACCGAACATGCCGCGCGTCTTCACATTGCTCAGCAGGTGCTTGAGATCGCCCACGCCCTGGGCCAGGCTCTGCATTTCGCCCAGGCCTTTGTGCACCTGCTCCAGCCGGTCGGCCACCTGCTTGAAGCTCTCGCCCAGCCGGGTTTCCAGCGTGCTCTGCAGCTTCTCGTCCACCGTGGCGCGCATCTCGTCGAGCTTGGCGGCGTTGCTGGCCTGCAGCTGTTGCAGCTGCGCGTCGAGCGTGGCGCGCAACTCCCCCAGGCGCTGCTGGTTGCTCTCCATCATGGCCCTAAGCTGCTGGGTCAGCGTGTCGCCCAGGCTGCCGCGCAGCTGGACCAGTTGCTGCGCAAACGCGTCGATCTGGGCGTTCTGCGTGCGGGTCGCCTCCTGGGCCTGCTGGCCCATGCCCAGGCTGATCGCCTGCAGCTGCTGCGTCAGCGTGTCGCCCAGCGTGCCGCGCAGCTGCAGCAGCTGCTGGGCAAAGGCGTCGAGCTGGCTGTTCTGCGTGCGCGTCGCTTCGGCGTCCTGCCGGGTCAGGGTTTCCTGGAAGGTGGCCAGGGTCTGCTGGATCTCCTGCCGGCCGCCGCGCGCGCTCTCGCTGATCTCGCGGCGCAGCTCGCTTTCCACCCGCTCGATGCGCTGACCGGTCTGTTGCGTCTGGCCTTGCAGCGCATCCAGCAGCTGCTGGCGCTGGGCCACCGCCTGCGCATCCACCGGCGCGCGGCGCAGCAGCAGCCACAGCAGCAACAGCCCGTTCAACACCCCCAGGGCCAGCAGCGCCCACACCAGTGCGCCGTCGCTCATCGGCCCAGCACCTGAGGGTTCAGCGGCGTCAGCGCCTTGCCTTCGGTGAGGAAGGCGATCAGGTTGTCGGCCGCGAGCTGGGCCATGGCCATGCGCGTGGGAATGGTGGCGCTGGCGATGTGCGGTGTGAGCACCACGTTGGGCACGGTCAGCAGCGCGGGGTTGACGGCGGGCTCGCCCTCGAACACGTCCAGCCCGGCGGCGGCGATGCGCTGCTCGCGCAGCGCGGCGACCAGCGCGTTTTCGTCGACGATGCCACCCCGCGCGATGTTGATCAGCGTGGCCGTGGGCTTCATGCGCGCGATCTCGGCCGCGCCCACGGTGTGGTGCGCCGCCGGCGTGTAGGGCAGCACCAGCACCACGTGGTCGGCCTGCTCGAACAGCTCGTCCTTGCCCACGTAGCGGGCCTTGCAAGCCGCCTCCTTGTCGGGGTCCAGGCGGGAACGGTTGTGGTAGATCACGTTCATGCCAAAGCCATGGGCGCCGCGGCGTGCAATAGCCTGGCCGATGCGGCCCATGCCCAGGATGCCCAGCGTGCTGCCGTGCACCTCGGCCCCGGCAAACAGGTCCAGCGACCATTCCTTCCATTGACCGGCGCGCAGGAAATGCTCGCTCTCGGTCACGCGGCGCGCGGTGGCCATGAGCAGGGCAAAGCCAAAGTCGGCGGTGGTTTCGGTGAGCACGTCGGGCGTGTTGGTGCCCAGCACACCGGCGGCCGTCATGGCCGGCAGGTCGAAGTTGTTGTAGCCCACTGCGATGTTGGCCGCGATCTTGAGCTGCGGGCAGGCCGCCAGCAGGGCCGGGTCGATGCGCTCGCCGCCGGTGGTCATCACACCGGCCTTGCCCTGCAGTTTTTCGGCCAGCTGGGCCGCGCTCCAGAACACACCGGGCGGTGTGGACTCCACCTCGAAGTGCTGGCGGAGCTGGTGCTCTACCTCGGGGAAAACGGCGCGGGCGATCAGGATGGAGGGGCGTGGGGTGCTCATGTGCCGATGGTAAACGGCCCCCCCGCGCCCCGCTGTCACATCAGGCGAAGAACAGCCAGGTCATGAGGGCAAACAGCGGCACCAGGATGCCGAAGGACCAGGCCATGTAGCCAAAGAAGCTGGGCATCTTCACGCCCCGGTCCTCGGCGATGGCCTTGACCATCAGGTTGGGCGCGTTGCCGATGTAGCTGTTGGCCCCCATGAACACCGCGCCGGCCGAGATGGCCACCAGCGTCGGCGCCAGCGTGGTCATGAGCACCTGCGCATCGCCGCCTGCGGTGTTGAAGAACACCAGGTAGGTCGGCGCGTTGTCCAGGAAGGAACTCAGGATGCCGGTGGCCCAGAAGTACATGGCCGGGTTGGGCGTGCCGTCGGGGTTGGTGACCGCGCGCACGACGGCGCCGAACGGCCCGTCCACGCCGGCCTTGAGCATGGCGATGACGGGGATGATGGTCAGGAAAATGCCGGCGAACAGCTTGGCGACCTCCTGCATCGGGCCCCAGCTGAACTGGTTGTCGGCGTGCACGCCGCTGGGCGTGAGCTGCAGCGAGGCCACGGTGATGGCGATCAGCCCGACATCGCGCAGCAGGCCGGGCAGGCCCACCTCGGTGCCCGCGATGTTGAACACCACGTCGGACTTCCAGAGCCCGCTCATCAGCACCAGGCCCACCACGCCGGCGAGCAGCAGGAAGTTGACGCTGCCGTCGAAGCCGAACCCGCGGTCATCGGGCGTCGGATCCATGGGCCGGACCTCTTCCCGCTTGTGGTAGTACCACCAGTCCAGTGCGTAAAACAGTGCCAGCAGCACGCCGATCAGGAACGCCGTCTCGGGCAGGATGTGGACCAGCGTCCAGCTGAACTCCACGCCCTTGAGGAAGCCCAGGAACAGCGGCGGGTCGCCCAGCGGCGTGAGCGATCCGCCGGCGTTGGACACGATGAAGATGAAGAACACCACCACGTGCACCACGTGCTTGCGGTTGTCGTTGGCGCGGATCAGCGGGCGGATCAGCAGCATCGAGGCCCCGGTGGTGCCCATCAGGCTGGCCAGCACCGCCCCGATGGCCAGGATGCCGGTGTTCAGCGCCGGGCTGCCGTGCAGGTTGCCCTTGATGTAAATGCCACCGGCCACGGTGAACAGGGCGGTGAGCAGGATGATGAACGGGACGTACTCGGCCAGCAGCGCGTGCACCACCCCAGCCCCCGCCGCCCCGGGGCCGAACACGAGGGCGAACGGCAGCAAAAACGACAGGGCCCAGGCCGCCGCCACCTTGCCGAAGTGGTGGTGCCAGAAGATGGGCGCCACCAGTGGCATGAGCGCAATGGACAACAGGATGCCCGCAAACGGCACGCCCCAGAGCACCGACAGCTCGGCACCGTTGAGTTCCGCAGCGTGCGACAGCACGGGCAGCAGGCCAGCGGCCAGCGCCAGCAGGCGGGGAAGGAGGGGTTTGTTCAAGTGATGTCTCCAGCGATCGGCCGCGCTACAAGGCGCTGGCTCTTATGGGGGGGCGATTGGCGCCGGGCGCCATGACCACCGAGGCTTCGGCGGGTCCTGGCGTTGGACGGCTCCCCCTGGCCAGAAGATGCCAAGGGGGCGCGATGAGGCCCAACGGCGCGTGGGGCTCGGGCGGGTCAGACCGCCAGCAGGTCCACTTCGAACAGCAGCGTGGCGTTCGGCGGGATCACGCCACCGGCGCCGCGGGCGCCGTAGCCCAGGGCGGCCGGGATCACCAGGCGGCGCGTACCGCCGACCTTCATGCCTTGCACGCCTTCGTCCCAGCCCTTGATGACGTGGCCCGCGCCGAGCGGGAATTCAAACGGCTGGCCGCGGTCCTTGCTGGAGTCGAACTTGCTGCCCTGCACGCCGTCGTTGAACAGCCAGCCGGTGTAGTGCACCTGCACAGGGCGGCCGGCCTTGGCTTCGTCGCCGTTGCCGACCACGGTGTCTTCGTACTGCAGGCCGCTGGGGGTGGTGATCATGGAATGTCCTCGTTGGATGGAATGGGAACCCGCGATTATTCCAGCCAATGCGTGAAGCTCGCCACCGGCTCGCGCGGCGTGATGAAACCGTTGACCTTGTCGGCCGGATCGGCGTAACCCAGCGCCATGCCGCAGACCAGCATCTCGTTCTCGCCCGCGCCGATGTGCGGCAGGATGATCTTGGCAAAACCGTTCCAGGCGGCCTGCGGGCAGGTGTCCAGCCCGTGGGCCTTGGCGGCCACCATGATGTTCTGCAGGAACATGCCGTAGTCGACCAGCGAACCGCGACCCATGACCTTGTCCAGCGTGAACATCAGGCCGACGGGCGCGTCGAAGAAGCGGAAATTGCGCTGGTGCTGCGCGTGCATCTTGTCCTTGTCGCCCTTGGTGATGCCCAGCAGGCCGTACAGGCTCCAGCCGTTCTCGCGGCGGCGGTCGATGTAGGGACTGACCCATTTTTCCGGGTAGTAGTCGTACTCTTCGCGGTACTGCTCGGCCAGCGACGGGTCGGCCCGCAGGGCGTCGTGCGCGTCGCAGCACTTCTGAACCAGGTTGTCGCGGCTGGCGCCCTGCAGCACGTACACCTTCCAGGGCTGGGTGTTGGTGCCTGAGGGCGCCCGGCTGGCGACCTGCAGGATGTGCTCCAGCGTCGCGCGCGGCACCGGCTGCGGCCGGAAAGCGCGCGCCGACAGGCGGGTGGTGATGGCGGCGTCCACGCTCGCAGCGTCGATGGTAAAGGTGGGGTTTTGCGTCATCGAATGGTCTCCAGGGTGCGTTTGAGTTTTTCAGGCAAAGGCACGGGCCGGCGGGTCTGCCGGTCCACGTACACATGGACAAAATGACCACAGGCGGCGGCGAGCGGTTCGCCCTGGGCGAACAGGCCGACCTCGTAGCGCACGCTGGACGAACCCAGGTGCGCCGCGCGCAGGCCCGCCTCGATGGTCTGCGGAAAGGCCAGCGGCGCGAAGTAATTGCACTGCGTCTCGATCACCAGGCCGATCACCTCGCCGGCGTGGATGTCCAGCGCGCCCTGCTCGATCAGCCAGGCGTTGACCGCGGTGTCGAACCAGCTGTAGTAGACGACGTTGTTGACGTGGCCGTAGACGTCGTTGTCCATCCAGCGCGTGCCGATGGAGCGGAACACGCGGTAGTGGTCGCGCGGCAGGGCCCGGGGTCGGGCAGACGGGGCGGCGGGAGCGTTCATGGCGCCCGATTCTGCCCGCCCCGCTGTCAGGCGGCTGTCGCCGCCGTGCGTCCGGCGGTGCCGGGCCGTGCGGCCCAGCGGGCGTGGTATTCCAGCGCCACGCGGTAGGTGTTCATCTGCACCTGCACCGTGGTCTCCATGTCGGTGCCGTAGCCGCCGGCCATGACAAAGACCAGCGGCAGCCGGCGCTGCCAGGCCCAGTCCATCACGCGGCGGTCGCGCGCTTCCAAGCCGTCGAACGTGAGTTTCAGGCGCCCGAGCCGGTCACCCTCGTGCGGGTCGGCGCCGGCCAGGTAGATCACCAGCCCGGGCTCGAAGCGGCGTTCCAGTTCGTCCAGCGCGCGCTCCAGCGCCTCCAGGTATTCGGCGTCCCCGGTGCCGTCGGGCAGTTCCACGTCCAGGTCGCTCGGCTCCTTGCGGAACGGGAAATTTTTCTCGCCGTGCAGCGACAGGGTGAACACGGAAGGATCGTTGGCAAAGATGCGCGCCGTGCCATTGCCCTGGTGCACATCGAGGTCGACGATCGCCACCTTCAGCGTCCCGCGCGCCCGGTGCCGGCGCGCGTGCTCGGCCTGCATCAGGCGCGCGGCCACGGCGGCGTCGTTGAACACGCAGAAGCCACTGCCCTTGTCGGCATACGAATGGTGCGTGCCGCCGGCGATGTTGGCGGCCATGCCCTCCCCGCCCAAGGCAGCCCGACAGGCCTGGATGGTGGCGCCCACCGAACGGCGCGCCCGCTCGGCCATGGCCGGGCTCCAGGGGAAGCCGATTTCGCGCTGGGCGGCGGCGCTCAGCGTGCCCTGCTGCACGGCCTGGATGTAGGCCGGGCGGTGCACCAGCGCCAGTTCGCCATCGGTGGCAGGCTCGGCCTGGCCCAGCACGACGGAGGGGCACTCGGCGACCAGGCGGTCGCGCAGGCGGCCGTACTTGGCCATGGGAAAGCGGTGCCCCGGGGGCAGCGGCAGAACGAACTGGGTGGCGTAGAAAACGTGCACAGGGCAACTCGATCAACGGGGAAGCCGATTGTGACCACGCCCCGGGACCACAGCGGGGTGAGCGGGTTCTAGAAAGTTACATCTAGATTGTTGCGATGCAGCAAAAACCCCTTGCGCACGTCCTCGGCATCCCTATAATTGAAACCATGTTGCAGTGCAGCAAAGCGAACGAAAAGAACAGCGTCGAGACAGCGCGGGGTTCGGGAGCAGCTCTCAACAAACCAAACGCCCCTTCCTTTTTTATTGGAGTACCCACATGCTGACCGCTGAACAAATCGTCGCCGCACAAAAAGCCAATATCGAAACCCTCTTTGGCCTGACCCAGAAGGCCTTCGAAGGCGTGGAAAAGCTGGTCGAGCTGAACGTGCAAGCCACCAAGGCCGCTCTGAGCGAAACCGCCAACAGCACGCAAGCCCTGCTGTCCGTCAAGGACGCCCAGGAACTGCTGACGCTGCAAGCCAGCCTGATGCAGCCCCTGGCCGAGAAGACCGTGGCCTACAGCCGCCACCTGTACGACATCGCTTCGGGCACCGGTGCCGAGTTCGGCAAGGCTGCTGAAGCGCAAGCCGCCGACGCACAGAAAAAGTTCATGTCCGTCGTGGACAACGCCGCCAAGAACGCTCCCGCCGGTTCCGAAACCGCCGTGGCCGTGATGAAGAGCGCCGTTTCCGCCGCCAACAACGCCATGGAATCGGTGCAGAAGGCTGTCAAGCAAGCCACCGAAATGGCCGAAGCCAACTTCAACACCGTCACCGCCCAAGCCGTGAGCGCCACCAAGGCTCCCGTCGCCAAGAAGCGCTGATCTGTACCGTTCGTGCGCCGCTGATCGAGGCTTTGACTTCGATCAAGGCGAACACAATAGAACCCATGGACACTGGTGCCTGACTTGAGAGAGCGGCGCTGGGTTCCCAACCCGTTTTTTCTGGTTGTCTCCTCGGGTCCTTTTCGAAATTCGATTTCATCGGACCCCTTCAAGCCCCAGCCGCAAGGCCGGGGCTTTTTTTATGCGCGCCCGGCACTCCGGTGGCGTCAGCCGCCCACCAGCCGCAGCTTGGCCATCTCGGCCTTCAGGCGCGGCAGCGCAGCCAGCATGGCCGCCCGGCCCGCGGCAATGGAGCGCTGGCGCGCCGAAAAGTCGGCGCTGCCGACGCCGCTGAGCGCGGGGCGCAGCACCACGTCAGCCCCCTTGAGCTCGTGCCGGTTGATGCTCTGGCCCATGATGGCCGTGGTCTGCAACAAGACCTGCAGCATGCCGTTGGCGTTGTTGCCTTCGGGGTCGGCGGAGATGTCCACCGCCAGCACCACCTCGGCGCCCATGGCGCGCGCCTGACTCACGGGTACTGGTGCGACCAGGCCGCCGTCCACGAATTCGCGCCCGGCAATCGCCACCGGCGTGAAAACCCCCGGCACCGCGCTGGAGGCGCGCACCGCCAGCGCCGCATCGCCCCGGCGGAACAGCGTGCCCTGCCCGCTGCCCAGGTCGGTGGCCAAAATGCCCAGGGGCAGCGCCATCTGCTCGATGAGGCGCCCGTTCACCGCCTGCCGCACGTAGCGGGCCAGCGCGTCGCCCTTGAGCACACCGCGCCCGTTGATGGGCAGCGTCCAATCGGTCAGCGTGGCCTCTTCCATGCTCAGGGCGGCGCGCTCCAGTTCGGCGCCGTTCATGCCGCTGGCGTACAGGGCAGCCACCAGGCTGCCGGCTGAGGTGCCCGCCACCAGATCGGGCCGTATGCCGTTCTGCTCCAGCACCTGGATCACGCCCACGTGCGCAAAGCCGCGTGCGGCCCCACCGCCCAGGGCCAGGCCCAGCCGAGGGGCGCGCCGCGCCGGTTCGGGCACCGAGGGGGTGGTCACCACCGGCGGCGTCACGGGCTCGGGCACCGTCGGCACGCTCGAACAACCGGCCAGCAACAGGATCAGGCCACCCAAGGCCCACAACTTATTAATAACCATTCTCGTTTGTGTTAGCATCGTGTTTATCGTCATCGCAGGCGCGCTCCAACAGCCACCTGCACCCTTCAAGCCCACAGCACATCCCACGCCATGCGCACATTTGCTCAGCTCCCGATTGTCCTGGCAACCGCCGTTGCCGCCCTCGCCCTGCACGCCCCCGCGTCGGCCCAGGACAAAGTGCTCAACATCTACTCGGCCCGTCATTACCAGACGGACGAGGTCATGTACGAGACCTTCACCAAGACCACCGGCATCAAGATCAACCGCGTGGACGCGGACGACGCGGGCATCGTGGCACGGCTCAAGGCCGAGGGCGCGGCATCGCCGGCCGACGTGATCTTGCTGGTGGACGCGGCCCGCATGGCCAGCGCCGACGCCCAGGGCCTGTTCCAGCCCATCAAGTCCGCCAAGCTGGACGCTGCCATTCCGGCCCACCTGCGCGCCGACGCCACCAAAGACGGCGTGACCTGGACCGGTTTTTCCACCCGCGCCCGCGTGATCGTGTACGACCCGCTGCGCGTGAAGGCGGCCGATGTGGCCACCTACGAACAGCTGGCCGATCCCAAACTCAAGGGCATGGTCTGCACCCGCTCGGGCTCCCATCCCTACAACCTTTCGCTGTTCGCCACCGTGGTCGAACGCCTGGGCGACGCCAAGGGTGAGGCCTGGCTCAAGGGCGTGGTCGACAACATGGCGCGCGCGCCCAAGGGTGGCGACACCGACCAGATCAATGCCGTGGCCTCGGGCGAGTGCGGTGTGGCGCTGACCAACACCTACTACCTGGCGCGCTTGATCAAGTCCACCAAGCCGGAGGACCGCGCCACGGTCGAGCGCATCAAGGTGGTCTTCCCGAACCAGGGCACCACCGGCACCCACATCAACATCGCCGGTGCGGCTGTGGCCAAGCACGCGAAGAACCGCGAGAACGCTGTCGCTTTCATGGAGTACCTGGCCAGCCCCTTCGCTCAGGACTACTTCGCCAACGGCAACAACGAATTCGCCGCCGCCAACGGCGTGAAGATCGCCAACCCTGCGCTCAAAGCGATGGGTGGCGACAAGTTCAAGGCCGAACAGATCCCGCTGGGCGTGGTCGCCAAGAATTTGACCAAAGTCCAGCAGATGCTGGACCGCGTCGGGTTCAAGTGAACAACTCCCCCCTGCGCCGCTGACGCGGCTTCCCCCCTCCGTGGCGCGCCTGCGGCGCTTCGAGGGGGGACAACACCTGCGGCCTGGCGAAGCCAGTTCCGCGGTGTTTCTGGTTGGATGCCGAAGGCCCGCTTCTGCGGGCCTTTGCACGTCAATACACTTGGGGCACGTAGATCTCGCCGGGCACCTGGTGGCGGCGGTAGTCCTCGTGGCGGATGCGCTCGGGCAGTTCGATCACGGGGCGTTCGATCTCGTGGTACGGCATCTGTGACAGCAGGTGGTGGATGCAGTTCAGGCGCGCCTTCTTCTTGTCGTCCGCCGGCACCACCCACCAGGGCGATTCGGGGATGTGGGTGCGCTCGATCATCACTTCCTTGGCCTTGGTATAGAGCTCCCAGCGGCGGCGGCTTTCCAGGTCCATGGGGCTGAGCTTCCACTGCTTGAGCGGGTCGTGGATGCGACCCAGGAAGCGGATCTCCTGCTCCTGGTCCGACAGCGAGAACCAGTATTTGATGAGCTGCACACCCGATCGCATGATCATCTTCTCGAACTCGGGCACGTCTCGAAAGAACGCTTCGTACTGCTCGTCGGTGCAAAAACCCATCACCTTCTCGACGCCGGCGCGGTTGTACCAGCTGCGGTCGAACAGCACGATCTCGCCCGCCGCCGGCAGGTGCTGGATGTAGCGCTGGAAATACCACTGTGTGCGCTCGCGGTCACTGGGTGCCGGCAGCGCCACCACCCGGCACACGCGGGGGTTCAGGCGTTGCGTGATGCGCTTGATCGCTCCGCCCTTCCCGGCCGCGTCGCGCCCCTCGAACAGGATCACGACCTTGTGCCCGGTGGCCTGCACCCAGTCCTGCAGCTTCACCAGTTCGGCCTGCAGGCGGAACAGCTCGCGGAAGTAGACACGCCGGCTTTCCTTCTGCTGCAGCAGCTCTTCGGCGCTGATGTCGCCCACCAACTCGTCCACGTGGCGGTCCTCGATCTCCATCTCCAGCTCTTCGTCGTAGCCATCCATCAGGTCGGTCAGGATGCGGCTGTGCAGGTCGGTGTGGTCGAACATGGGCGTGGCAGGGAGTCAAAACCGCCAGCCTAGGCACGCTGTGTGACAGCCCCGTGAAAACACCGTGACGACGGGGCTGGTCAAGGCAGCGAGCCGCAGGCCATAATTGACGTTTACGTCAACGTCAATTCACCACTTCACGAGGAACAACACATGGACATCGCAGGCAAAGTCTTCATCGTCACCGGCGGCGCATCGGGCCTGGGCGAAGGCACCGCACGCATGCTGGCGGCCAACGGCGGCAAAGTGGTCATCGCCGACATGCAGGCCGAAAAAGGCGAAGCGGTCGCCCAGGACATCGGCGGCGCCTTCGTCAAATGCGACGTCAGCAGCGAGGCCGACGGCCAGGCCGTGGTGGCCAAGGCCGTCTCCATGGGCAAGCTCATGGGCCTGGTCAACTGCGCCGGTATCGCCCCCGCCGAAAAGACCGTGGGCAAAAACGGCGCTCACAACCTGGCGCTGTACACCAAGACCATCATGGTCAACCTGGTGGGCAGCTTCAACATGATCCGCCTGGCTTCCGAAGCCATGTGCAAGAACGAACCCGAAGCCACCGGCGAGCGCGGCGTGATGATCAGCACCGCCAGCGTGGCTGCCTACGACGGCCAGATCGGCCAGGCCGCCTACGCCGCCTCCAAGGGTGGCGTGGTCGGCATGACGCTGCCGATCGCGCGCGACCTCTCGCGCAACGGCATCCGCAACATGACCATCGCCCCGGGCATCTTCGGCACGCCTATGCTGTTCGGCATGCCCCAGGAAGTGCAGGACGCACTGGCCGCCAGCGTGCCCTTCCCCAGCCGCCTGGGCACCCCCGAGGACTACGCCAAGCTGGCCAAACACATCTTCGAGAACGACATGCTCAACGGCGAAGTGATCCGCCTGGACGGTGCGATCCGGCTGGCACCGCGCTGAACCGGTCACGGCGCCCCACAGCAGATAAGCGCCGGCCAGACGTTGCGTCTGGCCGGCGCTTTCACTTATTGCCGACATGCTTGTTGATGTTCCGACTGGCATGGCTGCAGGGGGCAGGTCAGTTATGCCAACCTCGAGCGCGCTGGTCTAGTG
>NZ_JBPCSJ010000205.1:0-5906 GCF_051007235.1 Hydrogenophaga sp.
GCGTGGTGCGAGCGTTCTTGTGCAGCGCGATCATCATGAGAAGGCTCCCGGGGCGAGGATTGAACGACCCAGCAGATCATCTACCAACTGGCGCATCGCCTCTCTCGCTGCCAGCAACGGATATCTCCTGGGGTCTATGCAATCATCCGGGATGCGACACCTAAATCGGGCACTTTTGGGGTCGTTGCTTGGGCACGCCCGAAAGACTGTCAGCCTCTGGCTTTTTTGCGCCGCGGGGCGGGCTGGCGCGCCGCCACAGCCGCCTGCAGCGCCAGCCGGGCCCATGGCGCCATCAGCGCGGGCGACTCCAGTGCCTCGTCCGGGGGCGTGTGGTAGTGCAGGCTCAAGGTTTTGCCGCGGGCCTCGTACTCGAAGGGGTGGGACCCCTCGGCCAGGAAACGCGGCGCGGTCTCCGCATTCGTCTTGAGGAACAGGGTGTCCCACGCGATGATGGCCACGTTCATGCCGTCCACCGACAGGCCATAGCCGCCGAACATGCGCTGGGCTTTCACCGGGCCGAGACACGACAACATCTCGCAGGCGTGCAGCACGAACGGGTCGGTGATGGGGCGGGTTGCCATGCAGCATCGTAAACAGCTAAGGCTGACCCAGCCAGCCGGCGCGAAGTGCCCGCGTCCAGTGGCGCGGTGGAACCGGCTTCGCCGGGCCACACGCGCCGCCCCCTTGAGGGGGCGCGCGCAGCGCGGCGGGGGTGGGAGAATCCAGCATGGCCCGACCCAAATCCGCCTCCCACGACCTCAAGCGCGAAGAGATCCTCGACGTCGCCGCCCAGTGTTTCGCGCAACTGAGCTTCCCCGCGGCGAGCATGAACCACATCGCCACCGCCTGCGGCACCAGCAAGGCCAGGCTCTACCACTACTACGAGAGCAAGGAAGCGATCCTGTTCGACCTGCTGGACCGCTACACCCAGCGCCTGCTGGCGCTGATCGGCGAGTCCGAAGCCCATGCCCAGCGCCAGAACCTGAGCGAGCGCGAAGCGCTGCACGCCTTGGTGCGGGCCTTCCTGGCCGAGTACGAAACCTCGGCCACGCGCCACGTGGCGCTGGTGTCGGACACCAAGTTTCTGGGCGACACGCAGCGGGAACTCATCTTGAACCGCCAGCGCGATGTGGTGGCTGCCTTCACCCGCTTCATCAAACGGGCTTACCCGGATCGCGTGACCCCCGCCAACCAGACCGCGCTGACCATGATGCTGTTCGGCATGATCAACTGGACCTTCACCTGGCTGCGCCCTGACGGTCCCATGAGCTACGCCGGTTTTGCCGACGAGGTGGTGACCATGCTGGAAAACGGCCTGGGTGCCTGACGGTCTGGTGATTTACTTATGCGAAATTGATTTCGTTTAGGTAAAATTCAAAACCATGGCCGATCCGTGCCGCAGCCCCCCACAGGAGACCACCCCATGAGCAAAGCCTTCGCCTCCCAGGCCGATCTTCAGGACAAGAAAATCACGTTTGAACAGCTGAGTCCGCACTGCTGGGCCTACACCGCCGAAGGCGACCCGAACTCGGGTGTGATCATCGGTGACGACTTCATCATGGTCAGCGATGCCACAGCCACCCCGGCCATGGCACGCGACCTGATCGCCAAGATCCGTACCGTCAGCGACAAGCCCATCAAGTACGTGCTGCTCACCCACTACCACGCGGTGCGCGTGCTGGGCGCCAGCGCCTACTTCGCCGAAGGCGCGACCGAGATCATCGCCAGCCAGGGCACGCTGGAGCTGATCCGCGAGCGCGGCGCGCAGGACATGAAAAGCGAGATGGAGCGCTTCCCGCGCCTGTTCCGCGGTGCCGAATCCGTCCCCGGCCTGACCTGGCCGAGCATGGTCATCGGTGGCGGTGACGCGGTCAAAGGCGAGCAGCCCGGCAAGCTGTCCATCAACCTGGGTGGTGTCGTGGTGCAGATCTGGAGCCCCGGCCATGGCCACACCCGTGGCGACACCATCGCCTGGGTGGAAGAGGAAAAAGTGCTGTTCAGCGGCGACCTGGTCGAGTACGAGGCCGGCGTTTACACCGGCGACGCCCAGCTCGAAGAATGGCCCGCCACGCTGGAAGCGCTGCGCGCGCTCAACGCCGAGTTCATCGTGCCCGGCCGCGGTGAAGCGATGAAGGGCAACGCCAACGTCAACAAGGCGCTGGACTACACGAAGCGCTGGGTGACCACGCTGTTCCAGGCCGGCAAGGAAGCCGCCGCCGCGGGCATGGACCTCAAGGCCGCCATGGCCCACACCCGCAAGAGCATGGACCCGATCTTTGGTCACGTGTTCATCTACGAACACTGCCTGCCGTTCGACGTGACCCGCGCCTACGACGAGGCCAGCGGCATCAAGAATCCCCGCATCTGGACCGCCGAGCGCGACATGGAGATGTGGAAGGCGCTGCAGGGCTGAATGGCCATTTCGCAGACAACAAAAAACCCGCAGAGGCGGGTTTTTTGTTGTGTCGGTTCGGTTCGGGTTTCAGCACCCTGGATGCCTGGGCACTTCTCAGGGCTGTGCGATGGGCGAGGCACGCAGCGCCAGCACGATGGACTGGTTCTGAGCCAGAGCCCCCAGCGTGGCATTGAAGTACCCGGAGTACCCGCCATCGATGGTGGGGACCTGCGGCGTCCCGATGGCGCTGAAGTAGATGATCGCCCCGTCCGTCAGGGCTGGCAGTTGCACGGGGACGGGGGCTCCCAGGCCTGATGGCACCTGGAACGACGTCACCCACGCACCATCTGCATCCACAACACCAATGCTGATCTCGCAGGTCGCCAGTGCGACTGTGGAGCCCGTGAGATCCGTTCCGTCGGGGTTGCAGCTCACCAGGATGGTCTTGCCCGTGGTCACCACACTGGGGGTCAGCGCGATGGACACCGTCCCGGTCAGGTTCGACGTGGCGGTGCCGTTGTAGCGGGTCCATGTGCCGTCGCCGTTGTCGGTGAAGCCGGTCAAGGCCGTCCAGTTCAGGGGCCCGAGGGTGTCCAGCAGCGTGACGATGGTGGCCCCGGTTTCCGGGATGTAGCGCACCAGCGTGGTCGTGCTGCCGTTCACCAGCGTGGTCGTCATCTGCACGGTACACGCCATGGCCATGTTGCCCGGTGCGACGCACTGCACAAAGTTGCTGGTGGTCGGGGGCTGGATACGGATCACCACGTTGCCGGTGTTCGCGGAATCGGCCCTACCCTTCAGACCGTCCGGGGTGGTCGCTTCCCAGTGGATGGTGGTGTTGGCCGGCATGTTGGCCACCGGGCTGACGGCGGCGGACAGGCTCGTGTTCCAGACGCGGTCGTAGCCGCCGGCGTAATGGATCGTGGCGACCACGTTGCAGGCCACCAGCGCACCGCTGGCATCGACGCAACTCACGGTCAGGGTGGGCGTGGTGGGGGGCGCACTGGCGCTACCGCTGGCGCCGCTGCCGGAGCCACCGACGACGGGCTGGGCCATGTAGTCCCAGTTCCAGGTGGAAAAGTGCTGCACCGTGGCCACCACGGCCAGGCCGTTCGCGGTGGTCACCACCGTGCCCGAGCCGTCTCCGACCCACAGGCCGCGGGTTTCGTCGAAGTGCCACAGCGGGATGGTGCTGCCGGCCGCGATGGCGTTGTCGCCAATGCTGGTGACGCCTGCGGGCAAGTCCATCTGGATGACGGCCGACTGGCCGGCGGCCAGCTGCAGCGGATGGCCGGCAGCGTCGAAGAAGTCCACCGTCATCATGCCGGCGCTGATCAGGTCCACCAGCTGGCCGGTGCTGTCGAGCGCCCGGCCGTTGCCGGGCATGGCTTGCAGGTCGATGCCGGCGATGTCCCAGGGGGTCAGCCTGAGCGTGGCCGGGCCGGTCGCCGGCGCGCCGGTGGTGGGGTTGACCAAGGCGTTGGCGGGCAGTGTGACGCTGGCGCCAAGGTGGTTGGCCCTGATGGTCTGGGCAGTGGCGATGTCGGCAATGCTCAGTTTGTCTTTCACGGGCAGCAGCAGCACCAGCACCTGTTGCGGTGTGGTGGCTGCGGCCACGGTGGCGCGCACCACCTGCGTGATGTAGCCGGCCTTGCTGACCGTGACCACCTGGTCAGCGCCCACCGGTACGGCCGCCAGCGAGGCCAGTCCATGGGCGTCCGACGTGGTGGTGGACGATCCCGCCCGCACGGTGGCGCCCGACAGCGAGGCCCCGCCAGCGATTTGCACCATCACCTGGACCGGTGCGGTGGCCGTGGCCGCCTGCACCACCACCGCGTGGGACACCGTGCCCGTCTGTCCCGCCTTGTCCTTCACGCTGAGTTTGACGGGGTAGGTGCCTGCTGCTGCGAAGGTGTGCTGGACCACCTGCCCGCTGGCGGTGGCGCCGTCACCGAAATCCCAGCTGTAGGACACGGCCACATTGCCCTTGTGGGTGTTGTAGATCGTGGTCTCGGAGGCGTCGAAGGTCGCCGCGGCCCCGGCGATGACCGGCGTGGGCGAAACGGTGAATTCGGCCGATGGCTTGCAGGCCACCATCAGCATGGACAGGCAGCTGATGAGCAGCAGCCGCCAGAAACTTCCCTTGTTCATTGAAATCCTCGGTTGGGTTTTTGCGAGATCGCGCCTCACCGGACCGTCCTCTCGGCTGCGGTGGGCGGTCACATTGTAAGTACATGGTGTTACATGTCGGGTGGTGGCGGCCTTGAAAACGATCCGTGTGCGATCGGACACAACGCCACCCGTTTGGTGCGACCCCTGCGCCACACACCATGCGCGTCCACGCCCCTTTGCTACGATGGCCCGCACCCTTTACCCACCCGAGACCCGATGACGACGCACGCGCTGCTGGGCCCTCTGTCTGCCATCGACGGTGCCATCGTCGCCGTCTTCGCCACCGTCTACCTGGGCATGTTCCTGGGTGGGCTGCCGCGCCTGAAGCTCGACCGCTCCGGCGTCGCTCTGCTGGGCGCCATCGCGGTGATCGCGCTGACCGGCATGCCGCTGGAAGAAGCCGCCCGTGCGGTGGACCTGCCCACCATCGTGCTGCTGTTCGCCTTCATTGTGGTGTCGGCGCAGATGCGGCTGGGCGGCTTCTACACCGAGGTCACGCGCCGCGTCGGCGCGCTGCCGCTCTCGCGCGCCGGCCTGCTGGCGGCGCTGATCGCCATGGCGGGCGGGCTATCGGCCATCTTCTCCAACGACATCATCTGCCTGGCCATGACGCCGGTGGTGGCACGGCTGTGCCTGCAACGCGGGCTCAACCCGATTCCGTTCCTGATCGGGCTGGCCTGTGCGGCCAACATCGGCTCGGCCGCCACGCTGATCGGTAACCCGCAGAACATGCTGATCGGCTCGGTGCTGCAGCTGCACTTTGGCGACTACCTGCGCGCCGCCGCGGTGCCGGTGGCCATCAGCCTGGCGCTGCTCTGGGCCTGGCTGGCTTATGGGCCCGGTGCCCGGGCCGGCGCGCCCGAGCTGCGGCGACCGGTGGGCGTTCAGATGCAGACGGCGGATGAGCCGTTCGACCGCTGGCAGACCGCCAAGGGCCTGACCGTGGCCACCGCGCTGATGGGGGTGTTCCTGTTCACCGACTGGAACCGCGACGTGGCCGCCCTGGTGGGGGCGGCGGTGCTGCTGCTCTCGCGCCGCTTCCATTCGGCCGACGTGATGGGCTTCGTGGACTGGCAATTGCTGCTGCTCTTCATCGGCCTGTTCGTGGTCAACCACGCGTTCGGGCAGACCGGGCTGGCCGGCGAGGCCGTGGCCTGGCTGGCCGCGCAAGGCGTGCACCTGACCGACCCGGGCGCCCTGCTGGTGCTGGGCACGGTGCTGAGCAACCTGGTGTCGAACGTGCCGGCGGTCATGCTGCTGCTGCCGCACCTGGGCGCCGACCCCCAGCAGGCTGGCGTGTTGCTCGCGCTGGTGAGCACCTTCGCCGGCAACCTGCTGC
>NZ_JBPCSJ010000206.1:0-2501 GCF_051007235.1 Hydrogenophaga sp.
TTCATGACCAGCCCATACGGGCGCATGAGCCCTTTCCAGCAAGCGCAAATGTTCAGCCTGCTGGACGAGAACATCCACAACATCGCCATCGAAGGCGTGTTCGACGACTGCCAGGACATCGTCAAGGCCGTGTCCAACGACCTGGACTTCAAGCGCAAGTACAAGATCGGCACGGTCAACTCGATCAACTGGGCCCGCCTGCTGGCCCAGGTCGTCTATTACTTCGCCGGCTATTTCTACGCCACGAAGTCCAATGACGAGCAGGTGAGCTTCGCCGTGCCTTCGGGCAACTTCGGCAACATCTGTGCCGGCCACGTGGCGCGGCAGATGGGGCTGCCGATCGGTCGCCTGATCGCGGCGACCAACGAGAACGACGTGCTCGACGAGTTTTTCCGCACCGGTACCTACCGCGTGCGCGGCAGCGCCGACACCTACGAAACCTCCAGCCCTTCGATGGACATCTCCAAGGCCAGCAACTTCGAGCGCTTCGTGTTCGACCTGCTGGGCCGCGACGCGGCGCGCACGAAGCAGCTGTTCGACGACGAGCTGCGCCTGCACGGCCGCTTCGACCTGGGGGCCGACCCGCTGTTCGCCCAGGCCGCCAACCGCTACGGTTTCGCCAGCGGCAAGAGCACGCACGCCAACCGGCTGGCCACGATCCAGGACACTTTCGAACGCTTCGGGGTGATGATCGACACCCACACCGCCGACGGCGTGAAGGTGGCGCGCGAGCTGCGCCGCGAAGGCGAAACCATGGTGGTGCTGGAAACCGCGTTGCCGATCAAGTTCGCCGAGACCATCCGCGAGGCCCTGGGCCGCGATCCGCACCGCCCGGCCAAGTTCGACGGCATCGAAGCCCTGCCCAAGCGGGTGCAGGTGATGAAGGCGGACGTGGTCGCGGTCAAGCGATACGTCACCGACCACTGCCCGGTCTGAGTGCCCGCAGCGATAGGCCATGAAGGTCGTCGGTTTTGCAGGTTCGTCGGGGGCAGGCAAGACCACGCTGGTGGAGCGGCTGATCCCGGCGCTCAAGGCGCGTGGGCTGCGCGTGTCGGTCATGAAACACGCGCACTGCGGGCTGGACACCGACCAGCCCGGCAAAGACACCTGGCGCCACCGCGAGGCCGGCGCCTACGAGGTGCTGGCCGCCTCGCCCGAGCGACTGGTGCTGCAGCGCAGCTACGAACAGGTGGGTGAGCGCTCGGTGCACGAGTTGCTGCCCCTGCTGCACCCGGCGGTGGACTGGGTGCTGGTCGAAGGCTGGCGCGATAGCAACCTGCACAAGGTTGAGGTCTGGCGCGCCGCGACGGCCAAACCGGTGCGCTATCCCGACGACCCGTTCATCGTTGCCATCGCTTTGCCGGCGGCCGACGCGCTGCCCGAAGACACCTTGCGACCTCGCCTGGATCTGGATCACCCCGATGCGATCGGCGCCTGGCTGGTCGACAATGGGGACCGTTTCGAGTACGACCCCGAAGCCTATCTTTGACCGCCGACCTGCAGAGCCTTTGGCTGCGTTCGGCGCCCGGACCCCTATGAACGCACCTCAACCCGCCCGCATGCCGCTGATGGCGCTGGACGACGCACTGGCCGACTTGCTCGCGCGCGTCACACCGCTGACCGCCACCGACACCTTGGCCACCGTGATGGCCGATGGCCGCGTGCTGGCCGATGACCTGGTCTCTGCTCTGCATGTGCCGCCGCAGGACAACTCGTCCATGGATGGTTACGCGGTGCGCGTGGCCGACATCACCGAAAAAGGCGTGGTGCTGCCGGTGAGTCAGCGCATTCCGGCCGGCCACGCGGCGCAGCCACTGCAACCTGGCACCTGCGCGCGCATCTTCACCGGTGCCACGGTGCCGCGCGGGGCTGACGCGATCTTGATGCAGGAAGACACCCGCGAGGTGGGCGGCGACTTCCACGCGGTGCACATCGACGCGGTGCCCTCGGCGGGTCAGTGGATCCGCCGCGCGGGCGAAGATGTGGCCCGTGACGCCGTGGTGCTGCCGCGTGGCACGCGCCTGTCGGCCGCGAGCCTGGGCCTGGCGGCGGGCATCGGCTGCGCCCAGCTGAACGTGACGGCCCGGCCCCGTGTGGCGCTGTTTTCCACCGGCGACGAACTGGTGATGCCGGGTCAGATCGCGCCCGAAGCCATGAAGCCTGGCGCGATTTACAACAGCAACCGCTTCTTCCTGCGTGTGCTGCTGGAGCGCCTGGGCTGCGAGGTCAGCGACCTGGGCATCGTGCCGGACAAGCGCGAGGCCACGCTGGCGGCGCTCAAGACCGCGGCCGACCACCACGACCTGATCCTCACCAGTGGCGGCGTGTCCGTCGGTGAAGAAGACCACATCAAGCCCGCCGTGCAGCAGCTGGGCAGCCTGGACCTGTGGCAGATCGCGATGAAGCCCGGCAAGCCCTTTGCCTATGGCACGGTGCGGCGCCATGGCGGTGAGATGGGCGGGGCGGGCGCTGACGCGGCCGGGCATTGCCACTTCATCGGC
>NZ_JBPCSJ010000207.1:0-6762 GCF_051007235.1 Hydrogenophaga sp.
CTACAGCCGCAACGCGATCCGAATGGCCGCGCTGATGAAGCAGCGCGTGATCCACGTGTTCACGCACGACTCCATCGGCCTGGGCGAGGACGGCCCGACCCACCAGTCGGTGGAGCATGCCGCCAGCCTGCGCCTGATCCCGGGCCTGGACGTCTGGCGCCCCGCCGACACGGCCGAAACCGCCGTCGCCTGGGCCGTGGCCCTGCAGACCGCCCACCGCCCCAGCGCGCTGTGCCTGTCGCGCCAGAACCTGCCCTACGCGCCCAAGGCCCACCAGGCCGACATCAGCAAGGGCGGCTACGTGCTGTCCGAGCCGGCCGACGTGGGTCTCAAGAAGAAGGCCCAGGCGGTGATCATCGCCACCGGCTCCGAAGTGCAGCTGGCGCTCAAGGCCCAGGAACAGTTGGCGAAGGAACACAAGATCGCCGTGCGCGTGGTGTCCGTGCCCAGCACCAGCGTGTTCGACCGCCAGAGCGCCGAGTACAAGGCCGCTGTGCTGCCCAAGGGGCTGCCGCGCGTCGCCGTCGAGATGGGTTCCACCGACGGCTGGTGGAAGTACGGCGTGTCGGCCGTGGTCGGCATCGACACCTACGGCGAATCGGCTCCTGCGCCGGTGCTGTTCCAGCACTTCGGTTTCACGCCGGCCAACGTGGTGGACACCGTCCGCACCGTGCTGGCGAAATGACCCACCCCTGCCGCGCTTCGCGCGACCCCCTCCAGGGGGCGGCACTGGCCGTCCGGCAAAGCCGGCCCGGCGGTGCCCTGGGTTGAATCCTCTCTGCGTTGAATTGTTTTTCTGATCAGCAACTTTCCCAACTGAAGGAGTAACGGACATGGCTATCAAAGTCGGTATCAACGGTTTCGGCCGCATCGGTCGCAACGTGCTGCGCAGCGCGATCCAGAATTTTTCGGACATCGAGATCGTGGCCATCAACGATCTGCTGGAGCCCGACTACCTGGCCTACATGCTGCAGTACGACAGCGTGCACGGCCGCTTCAAGGGCACGGTCAAGGTCGAGGGCGGCAACATCGTCGTCAACGGCAAGACCATCCGCCTGACGCAGGAGCGTGACCCCGCGAACCTGAAGTGGGCCGAAGTCGGTGCCGACGTGGTCATCGAGTCCACCGGCCTGTTCCTGGACAAGGTCACCGCCCAGAAGCACCTGGATGCCGGCGCCAAGAAGGTCATCCTGTCCGCTCCGTCCAAGGACGACACCCCCATGTTCGTCTACGGCGTGAACGACAAGACCTACGCCGGCCAGGCCATCATCTCCAACGCTTCGTGCACCACCAACTGCCTGGCCCCCGTGGCCAAGGTGCTGAACGACAAGTGGGGCATCAAGCGCGGCCTGATGACGACGGTGCACGCCGCCACCGCCACCCAGAAGACCGTGGACGGCCCGTCCAACAAGGACTGGCGCGGTGGCCGCGGCATCCTGGAAAACATCATCCCGTCCTCCACCGGCGCCGCCAAGGCCGTGGGCGTGGTGATCCCCGAGCTGAACAAGAAGCTGACCGGCATGTCCTTCCGCGTGCCGACGTCTGACGTGTCGGTGGTGGACCTGACCGTTGAACTCAACAGCGAAGCCACCTACGAAGACATCTGCGCCGAGATGAAGGCGCAGAGCGAAGGTGCTCTGAAGGGCGTGCTGGGTTACACCACCGACAAGGTGGTGGCGACCGACTTCCGCGGCGAGACCTGCACCAGCGTGTTCGACGCCGACGCCGGCATTGCGCTGGACAAGACCTTCGTGAAGGTGGTGAGCTGGTACGACAACGAGTGGGGCTACTCGAACACGTGCCTGGAGATGGTCCGCGTCGTGAGCAAGTAAGCTCCTCCCTGCGCCGCTTCGCGGCTTCCCCCCTCAGGGGGGCGCACCCTGTGGCCCAGCGAAGCCGGTTCCACGGGTGCCCCGGGGGTTCGGGCACGCGCTTCGGGTGTGCGTCAGTTGCCCGGCAGAAAAAAGCCGCTGTTGGTACAGCGGCTTTTTTTACGTGCAGCGCTGCAGCCGTTTGCCCGCCAGCGCAGCGCCCAGGCCGGTCACGGTGCCGCGCTGGGCGTCGGTGATGGCGGGCAGGCGCAGGTTCCAGGCGCTGGTTTCGGCGCGCTCCTGCGCCACGCGGGCGGTGCGCACACCCTTCTGGTTGACGTCCTGCAAGGCCTGCTGGGCCGCGGCTTCGCTGGAATAGGTGCCCAGCGCCAGGCCGGGGCTCAGCGGGCCAGACAGTTCGCGGAACGCCACGCCGATCGTGCGCAGCTCGGTCTTCTTGCGTTCGAGCTGCTCATCGTTGTAGCGGCCCATGTAGACCACCCAGCGGCCGCCCAGCTTGACTTCGCCCAGCTGCCAGCTCTCGCGCGGCAGGCCGCTGGCAGACAGGGCGCTGCGCAAGGCGTCAGCCTGGGCCGGCGTGAAGCCGGTGGCCAGCCAGCAGGCGGTGGCCGGGGCCGGCGGTGGCGGCGCAGGCGCTGCGGGGGTGTTCAGCGCCGTGGTGCTGGTGGTACCGGTCGCGCTGGCGCTTGTGACCTCGGTGGCCGTGGCAGTCGTTTCGTTGCTGGCCGTGGGCGTCTCGGGTGCGCTCGACTCGCCGGCCGCGGGGGGCGGTGCGACAGCCGGTTCGGCCACCGGTTCGGGCACCGCCGTGCCCTTGGGGCCGTTGAGCAGGCGCAGCGATCCGGGTTTGATCTGCGCCTGCAGGCGCTCGGGCTCGGCATGCTGCGCCGGCGCCAGGCCCAGCGGCGCCATGTACCCCTGGGTCCAGGCGAAATAGCCGGCGTTGGCCAACACCAGCAGGATGATCACCAGTCTCAGCATGGGCGCACGCTCACTTCCGAACTGGTCACCGCCCGTGGGCCCTGGGCCGTGTGCAGCCGCAGCGCGCCTTGCGCGTCCACCCCGCTGGCCGTGCCTTCGGTGCCGTCGGACAGGCGCACCGCCAGGCCCTGCAGCGCGTCGCGCTGCGCAAAGCGGCTGGCAAAGGCCGCGAAGCCATGGGTTTCGAAGGCCAGCACGTCGCGCAGCAGCGCGGGCGCCACGCGGGCCAGGGTTTCACCGGCGGTGATGCCCATGTGCACCTCGGCCAGCCCCGCCGGCGCCATGGCGGCGACCGCCTCCGGCGTGGCCAGCGCGGCGACCGCCTCGGCTTCCGGTCGCGCGATGTTGATGCCCACACCGATCACCACCGTGCGGCGGACCTGCCCGTCGCCGGTGCTGGCCGTCTCCACCAGGATGCCGCCCAGCTTGCGTTGCTGCAGCCACAGGTCGTTGGGCCACTTCAGGCGCACATCGGGGTGCAGGCTCTCGGCCAGGCTCACGCCCACCGCCAGCGACAGGCCCGACCAGTCGGCCGGCGCCAGCGGCAGGGCGATGGAAAAGGTCAGCGACTGCCCGGCTCTGCTGTGCCAGCCCTTGCCCAGCCGGCCGCGGCCCGCGGTCTGCTGTTCGGCCACCAGCAGCACCGGCTCGGCCAGGCCGGCGCGCGCGCGGCGCATCAGCTCGGTGTTGGTGGAATCGATCTCTGGCAGCACCTCGACGGTGAAGCTCGGCAGCTGCGGCACCACCGCCTGCCAGATGCCTTCGACGTGGGCGAGCAGGTCAGACATGCGTGTGCAGTGCCTTCAACCAGAAACACCGCGCAACCGGCTTGGCCGGGGCGCAGGTGTTGTCCCCCTGGGGGGAAGACGCAAAGCGGCGCAGGGGGGTCATCCGAGTTTCGTCGCGCGGCCGCCGCGTTTGGGCGCCAGCAGCGTGCCACGGCAGTTTTTCGAGCCGCACCAGCAGGGGTACTGGGCCTTGAGCTTGGGCGTGTAGGGCTCGTCGATCACCAGGCCGTAGTCGTAGAACAGTTCTTCACCGGCGGCGATGTTGCGCAGCGCGCGGATGAAGACGCGGCCTTCGTCGATCTCGGCTTCGCAGTTCGGGTCGCAGCTGTGGTTGATCCAGCGCGAGGAGTTGCCGCCGTACTTGGCATCGATGACGTGGTTCTCATCGATGTGGAAATAGAAGGTGTGGTTCGGGTCCTGGGGGTCGTGCGGGTGGCGCTCCAGCGCCTCGTCCCAGGCGATGACCTCGCCCACGTACTCGATCAGGGTTTCGCCCTCGGCCAGATCGGCCACCGCATAGACGCCCTTGCCGTGCACACCGGAGCGGCGCGTCTGGATGCGGCGGCTGCTGGCCACGGCTTTCCCGGCGGTGGAAGTGCGGGGGCTGGGGGCGGATCCTGCGGTTTTCTTCACGGCCGGGAATTTTGGTAAGGTTGTTTTGTGCAGGTGCGCGCGTGTGGGCGCGCACTCATGTGTGCGCGTGTGTACGCGCGTGGAAACCGATTGTAGAGAATGAAGACCCTGGTCATTGCAGAGAAGCCGTCCGTGGCACAAGACATCGTGCGTGCCCTCACCCCGGTGGCGGGCAAGTTCGAGAAGCACGACGACCATTTCGAAAACGAACAGTACGTGGTGACGTCCGCCGTGGGCCACCTGGTGGAGATCGCCGCGCCCGAGCAGTTCGACGTCAAGCGCGGCAAGTGGAGTTTTGCCCACCTGCCGGTGCTGCCGCCTTACTTCGAGCTCAAGCCGATCGACAAGACCAAGTCGCGCCTGAGTGCGGTGGTCAAGCTGGCCAAGCGCAAGGACGTGGGGCGCCTGATCAACGCCTGTGACGCGGGCCGCGAGGGCGAGCTGATCTTTCGCCTGATCGAGCAGTACGCTGGTGGCTTGAAAGGCGGTTCATATCAGTCGCTGGGCAAGCCGGTGCAGCGCCTGTGGCTGCAGTCCATGACGCCAGCGGCCATCCGTGACGGTTTCGAGCACCTGCGCAGCGACGCCCAGATGCAGGGCCTGGCCGACGCGGCGCGCAGCCGCTCCGAGGCCGACTGGATGGTCGGCATCAACGGCACGCGGGCCATGACGGCCTTCAACTCGCGCGACGGCGGCTTCTTCCTCACCACCGTGGGTCGGGTGCAGACGCCCACGCTGTCCATCGTGGTCGAGCGTGAGGAACAGATCCGCGCCCACCGCAGCCGCGACTACTGGGAAATCCACGCCAGCTTCCTGGCCGAGGCCGGCGAGTACCCGGGCAAGTGGTTCGACCCTACGTTCAAGAAGCCCACCGGCGACGATGCGGATGCCGACCTGCGCGCCGACCGCCTCTGGAACCAGCGCGACGCGCTGGCCATCGTCGACGCGGTGCGTGGCAAGGCCGCCAGCGTCACCGAAGAAAGCAAGCCGACCACGCAGGCCAGCGGCCTGCTGTACGACCTGACCAGCCTGCAGCGCGAGGCCAACGGCCGCTTCGGCTTCTCGGCCAAGACCACGCTGCAGCTGGCGCAGAGCCTGTATGAGCGCCACAAGGCCCTGACCTACCCGCGTACCGATTCGCGGGCCCTGCCGGAGGACTACCTGGGCACGGTCAAGCAGACCTTCGAGATGCTGGCCGACAGCGGCATGAAGCACCTGGCGCCGCACGCGCTGACGGCGCTCAACAACGGCTACATCAAGCCCACCAAACGCGTCTTCGACAACAGCAAGGTCTCGGACCACTTTGCCATCATCCCGACGCTGCAGGCGCCCAGTGGACTGAGCGAGGCCGAGCAGAAGCTGTACGACCTGGTGGTGCGCCGCTTCCTGGCGGTGTTTTTCCCCAGCGCCGAGTTCATGGTGACCACGCGCATTTCCAAGGTGCTCAACCACCACTTCAAGACCGAAGGCAAGGTGCTGGTCAAGCCGGGCTGGATGGCGGTGTACGGCAAGGAAGCTGCCGAAGACGTGGAAGGCGCGAAAGAGGGCGACAAAGGCCAGAACCTGGTGCCGGTGCGCGACGGCGAGACGGTGCGCACCGAAACGGTGGAAGCCAAAGGCCTGAAGACCAAACCGCCGGCCCGCTACAGCGAAGCGACGCTGCTGGGCGCCATGGAAGGCGCGGGCAAGCTGATCGACGACGACGAACTGCGCGAGGCCATGCAGGAAAAGGGTCTGGGCACGCCAGCGACGCGGGCGGCCACCATCGAAGGCCTGCTGACCGAGAAGTACATGCTGCGCGAAGGCCGCGAACTCATTCCCACGGCCAAGGCCTTCCAGCTCATGACGCTGCTGCGCGGGCTGGAAGTGGAAGAGCTCTCCAAGGCCGAGCTGACCGGCGAGTGGGAATACAAGCTGGCGCAGATGGAGCACGGCAAGCTCAGCCGCAGCGCCTTCATGGCCGAGATCGCGCAGATGACCGAGCGCATGGTCAAGAAGGCCAAGGAATACGACCGCGACACCGTGCCGGGCAACTACGTCACGCTGGCCACGCCCTGCCCCAACTGCGGCGGCGTGGTGAAGGAAAACTACCGGCGCTACACCTGCACCGGCGCCGACGGCGCCAGCGAGGGCTGCGGTTTCTCGTTCGGCAAGACGCCGGCCGGACGCACCTTCGAGCCCGAAGAGGCCGAACAGCTGCTGCGCGACAAGAAGATCGGCCCGCTGGAGGGCTTCCGCTCCAAGGCGGGCTGGCCCTTCGTGGCCGAGATCGTCATCAAGTTCAACGAAGAGGACAAGAACTGGAAGCTCGAATTCGACTTCGGCGACGACAAGAAGAACGAAGAGACCGGCGAGCTGGTGGACTTGACCGGCAGCGAATCGCTGGGCGCTTGCCCTAAGTGTGGTGGAGCGGTGCACGAGCACGGGGCCAACTACGTGTGTGAGAAAGCCGTGCCCACGATGGCGCAGGCCACGCCCAGCTGCGACTTCAAGAGCGGCAAGATCATCCTGCAGCAGCCGGTGGCGCG
>NZ_JBPCSJ010000208.1:0-2275 GCF_051007235.1 Hydrogenophaga sp.
GGCATCATGGCCGGCTCACCCTGCCCGGTGGAGGTGTTGAAGCGCGTGCAGGCCGACATGCACATGGGCGAGGTCACCATCGCCTACGGCATGACCGAGACCAGCCCGGTGAGCTGCCAGAGCAGCACCGACACGCCGCTGGACAAACGCGTGTCCACCGTGGGCCTGGTGCAGCCGCACCTGGAGGTGAAGATCGTGAACCCCGACACTGGCGCCACCGTGCCGCGCGGCGAGCGTGGCGAGTTCTGCACCAAGGGCTATTCGGTGATGCACGGCTACTGGGGCGACCCGGCCAAGACGCAGGAGGCCATCGACGCCGACGGCTGGATGCACACCGGTGACCTCGCCACCATGGACGCTGAGGGCTACGTCAACATCGTCGGCCGCATCAAGGACATGGTGATCCGCGGCGGCGAAAACATCTACCCGCGCGAGATCGAAGAATTCCTCTACCGGATGCCGCAGGTGCAGTACGTGCAGGTCGTCGGCCTGCCCGACCAGAAGTACGGCGAAGAGCTGTGCGCCTGGGTCATCGTCAAGCCCGGCCAGACGCTGGATGAGGAGACCGTGCGCGCCTTCTGCAAGGGCCAGATCGCGCACTACAAGGTGCCCCGCTACATCCGCTTTGTCGACGCCTTCCCGATGACGGTGACCGGCAAGATCCAGAAGTTCAAAATCCGCGACGCCATGAAGGACCAGCTGGGGCTGGCCGAAGCGAAGACCGCCTGACCGAGAGAACCACATGCCCGCACTCGACACCAAACTCAACGCCCGTTCCGCCGACTTCCAGGCCAACGCCGCCGCCATGCGCGCGGTGGTGGACGACCTGAAGGCGCAGATCCAGAAGGCCACGCTCGGCGGCGGCGAGGCCGCCCGCGCCAAGCACACCGCGCGCGGCAAGCTGCTGCCGCGCGACCGGGTGCAGATGCTGCTGGACCCGGGCACACCCTTCCTCGAACTCAGCCCGCTGGCCGCCATGGGCATGTACCCGGACCGCGACGGCAGCGACAGCGCGCCCTGCGCGGGCGTCATCGCCGGCATCGGCCGCGTGAGTGGTGTGGACTGCATGATCGTCTGCAACGACGCGACGGTGAAGGGCGGCACCTACTCCCCGCTGACCGTCAAGAAGCACCTGCGCGCGCAGGAAGTGGCGCAGCAGAACAACCTGCCCTGCATCTACCTGGTGGACTCGGGCGGCGCCAACCTGCCCAACCAGGACGAGGTCTTCCCCGACCGCGACCACTTCGGTCGCATCTTCTTCAACCAGGCCAACATGAGCGCGCAGGGCATCGCGCAGATCGCGGTGGTCATGGGCTCGTGCACGGCGGGCGGCGCCTACGTGCCGGCCATGAGCGACGAGACCATCATTGTCAAGAACCAGGGCACCATCTTCCTGGGCGGCCCGCCGCTGGTCAAAGCCGCCACCGGCGAGGTGGTCAGCGCCGAAGACCTGGGCGGTGGCGACGTGCACACGCGCCTCTCGGGCGTGGCGGATCATCTGGCGCAGAACGACCTGCACGCCATCGCACTGGCGCGCCAGGCGGTGAAGAACCTCAACGCCCGCAAGGTCCCGCCCATCGCCACCATCGACCCGGTGGCGCCGCTGTACCCGGCCGAAGAGCTGTACGGCGTGATCCCGACCGACACCCGCAAGCCGTTCGACGTGCGCGAGATCATCGCCCGCATCGTCGACGGTTCGGACTTCGGCGAGTTCAAGTCGCGTTTTGGCACCACGCTGGTCTGCGGCTTCGCGCGCATCGAAGGCATGCCGGTCGGCATCATCGCCAACAACGGCATTTTGTTCAGCGAATCGGCGCTCAAGGGCGCGCACTTCATCGAGCTGTGCTGCCAGCGCAAGACGCCGCTGGTCTTCCTGCAGAACATCACCGGCTTCATGGTCGGCCGCAAGTACGAGAACGAAGGCATCGCCCGCAACGGCGCCAAGATGGTCACGGCCGTGGCGACCGCCGCGGTGCCCAAGTTCACCATCATCATCGGCGGCAGTTTCGGCGCCGGCAACTACGGCATGTGCGGCCGCGCGTACAGCCCACGCTTCCTCTGGATGTGGCCGAACGCGCGCATCAGCGTCATGGGCGGCGAGCAGGCCGCGAGTGTGCTGGCCACCGTTAAGCGCGACGGCATCGAAGGCAAGGGCGGTAGCTGGAGCGCGGAAGAAGAAGCCGCGTTCAAGGCCCCGATCAAGGAACAGTACGAGGTGCAGGGTCACCCCTACTACGCCACCGCCCGCCTGTGGGACGACGGCGTGATCGACCCG
>NZ_JBPCSJ010000209.1:0-6223 GCF_051007235.1 Hydrogenophaga sp.
CATCGACGGGATGAGGCGGAAGCGCTCCTTGGGCAGGCGTTCGAGCACCGCAAAGATGTCTTCGGTGCCGGGATCGTTGTTGGGCGCAATGACCACAAAGCACTTGCCGCTGGCTTCAAGCCGGCCGAACAACGAAGCCGCCTGCGCGCCGATGGTGTCGGCCTCCGATGTGACCGGGTGGAACACTGCGATGCCGAAGTCGGCGAACGGGATGGCGTAGCGCGACTTGACCTCGTCGATGCCCACGCCCGAAGGGCGCGCGTGGGTGTCGAGTTCGGGCGATCCGATGTTGTAGACGCTGTCCGGCGCTTCACCCAGCGCCAGCACGCGGGCCTTGGCCGCGTCGGAGCTGACGAAGTGGGTGGCGCAGAGCTTGGTGTTGCAGTGGCGAATGCTCTCGTCGATGGTGCCCGAGACCTCGCCGCCTTCGATGTGCGCCGAGGGGATGTACTTCATCGCGCAGACGATGGACGCGGCCATGGCTTCGACGCGATCACCATGGATGACCACCAGATCGGGCCGGTGCTCGTGCACGAAATCCGAAAACCCCAGGATGGTCTTGGACAGGATGAACTCCTGCGCATCGCCCTCGCGCTGGTTGACGAACTCGAAGAACTCGGCGCCGGGAAAGCGCCGCACCTCCAGCCGCGTCTCACCGTAGCGGCGCATCATGTGCATGCCGGTGATGAAGAAGCTGATGGCAAAGCCGGCCTGCTGGGCCGCCACGGCCAGCGGTTCGAGCTTGCCGTAGTCGGCCCGCGTGCCGGTGATGAAGAGCAGTCGCTTGGACATCAGGTCAAGATCAGCTGTTCACCAGCGGTGCCACGCCGTCCAGATCGCTCCACAGCAGCTGCTGGTTGCGTTTGACGGCCCGCGTGAGCCGGGCGCCGACCAGGCGGTCGAAATGCTGCACCGAGATTTCACCCGAACCGGGGCGACGCGCCCAGATGTCCTTCTCGCCGATCACGTGGCCAGCGGGCAGGTCCTGGTCAGCCACGATGGAGCCGCGGGCGAACCGATAGACGTCTTCCTCCGGACCAGTGCGCACCTTGGGGTTGTTCAGAGCGGTGTGGATTTCCTTGGAGCGATCAATCAGGAAACGCAGCTCGGCCGGGTCCATGGAGCACGGAATGTCCGGGCCCTTGCGGTAACGCGTGTCGGTGAAGTGGCGTTCCAGGATGCAGGCGCCCAGCGCCACCGAGGCGATCGCCATCTCAGGGCCGATGCTGTGGTCCGAGAAGCCGATGACCGCCTTCGGGAAGGCCTTGCGCAGCTCGGTGATGCCCTGCAGGCTCACGATCTCGGGCGGCGAAGGGTAGAGGTTGGTGCATTCGAGCAGCGCGTACTCGATACCCGCATCGTCCAGCGCCTGCACCGAGGGTCGCAGCGATTCGATGGTCTGCATGCCGGTGCTCAGGATCACCGGCTTGCCGAAGCTGGCGATGTGCCGGATCAGGGGCACGTGGTTGGCCTCGCCCGAGCCGATCTTGAAACCGGCCACGCCGATCTCGGCCAGGAAGTCGGCCGCCGCACGCGAGAACGGCGTGGAGATGTAGATCATGCCCAGCGACTCGGCATGCTTTTTCAGCGCGATCTCGTCGTCCTTGGACAGGGCGCAGCGCTGCATCACTTCCCAGATGGACACGTCTGCGTTGGGCGGAAAGATGGCCTTGGCCTCGTCGGTCATCTCGTCTTCGACGAAGTGCGTCTGGTGCTTGACCATCTCGCAGCCAGCCTTGTGCGCGGCGCTGACCATGGCTTTGGCCACGTCGAGGCTGCCGCCGTGGTTGATGCCGATCTCGGCGATCACCAGCGGGGGTTGATTCGGTCCAATTTCGCGGTGAGCGATTTTCATGGGTATTCCTTCAAACAAGCAATGCAGCAAGGCGGCGTGCCTTCATCCAGCACACGCCGTGGAACCGGCTCCGCCGGGCCACAGGCGTGGTCCCCCTGGGGGGAAGCCGCGCAGCGGCGCAGGGGGGCTTCACATCGCCGTCCAGCCGCCTTCAACAAAATACTGCTGGCCGGTGCAATAGGCCGAGGCATCCGAGGCCAGGAAGATCATCATGCCGACCATGTCTTCGCGCTTGGCCATGCGGCCCAGCGGCACGCGCGCGGTGTAGCGGCGCACGAACTCGGGGTCGTGGTTGTTCTGCACACCGCCGGGCACCAGGGTGTTGACGCGGATGCCCTTGTCGCCCCAGTAGGTGGCCAGCCAGCGGGTGAGGCCGTGCACACCGGCCTTGGCTGCGGCGTAGCTGGGCAGGGAGTTGAACTTCATGCCTTCGTAGATGCGGTGGTCAGGACCGACCACGCCGTAGGTGCTGGAGACGTTGACCAGACTGCCGCCACCGCTCTTGAGCATGGCCTTGCCGCCCTCGCGTGCGACCAGGTAGACGCCGGTGAGGTTGACGCGGATGGCCGATTCCCAGCCCGCCAGCGTCGAGTCTTCGAACGAGGTGAACACGGCGCCCTGGCGCATCAGGTGTTCACCGGTCGCGGCGGCGTTGTTCAGCACCACGTCCACGCGGCCGAACTTGGCCAGGACCTGCTCGAACAGGTTGACCACGTCGGCTTCAGAACTGACATCGCAGTTGATGCCGAAGGCCTCGCGGCCGTCAGGGGTCTTGATGGCCTTGGCTTTGCCCACCGGGTCGGCGGCGGCCAGATCGGCCATCACCACCTGGGCGCCGTGTTCGGCCATGCCCTGGCAATAGGCCGAACCGAGCAGGCCGGTGCCACCGGTGATCACCACGACCTTGCCGGTCAGATCGAATCGTTGTGTCGTCATGTTGTGTTCTCTTGAGGGTTTCAGGTCAGAGGCTGAGTGGGGATTGGGCATGTCCGAAGGGGCGTTCCAAACTGACGCAGGCAAGGCGCAAAGCACAGCCGTAGCCCATGCTACGGCGCGCATTTGCAACGCCGCGGGCGACAGTTTGGAGCGTCAAGGCGGGCATGACCAGTTCCCACTCAGCCTCTAAGGCCGAGGCGCTTTTTCATCAGGTATTCGACGAACTCGAAGTCGGATTCGTTGTCGATGTCCGGGCTCTTGGCGGAGCCGATGTCGTAGCCGTGGGTACGGCCCGAGAGCAGGCCGGTGCCGCGGCGCAAGTAGTCGGGGGAGAGCACGTAGATGGACGCCACGTGCTCGAAGACACGGGGTGCGTCCTGCCGGCGCACGATGGGCTTGGGCAGCTTCTTGCAGATGCGCAGGATGCCGTCCTCTTCTTCCAGCATGTTGAAGTAGGGGTTCTTGCGCGCATCGCAGACGGTGAACACCGCGTCCACGTCGGACGCGCGGAACTGCGCGATGGCCTTGGAGATGTCCTCCACGTCGCGCAGCGGCGAGGTGCAGTCCAGGTCCACGAAAAGATCGACGGGCTCGCCGTAGTGCGCCTCGCAGGCGGCCAGCGCGTGCTGCCACACCTCCCACTTGCCGGCGGTGTCGTTGGCCAGTTCAGCCGGGCGCATGAAGGGCGTCTCGGCCCCCGCGGCGCGGGCGGCTTCGGCAATCGCCGGGCTGTCGGTGGAGATGACGACGCGGTCGATCTCGGGGCAGGCCAGCGCCTGCTCGATGGACCAGGCGATCAGCGGCTTGCCCAGCATCGGCCGGATGTTCTTGTTGGCCACGCCTTTGGAGCCGCCGCGGGCGCCGATGACACAGGTGGTGCTCATGTTCGTTTGTGTTCGGTTGGGTGAAGGGGTCAGCCCTGCAAATCAGACGGCCGCACGTGCTGGCGTTGCTGTGCCGAGCGGTGCGCCGCCAGCGCCACCTGCAGCACCGCCACCGCTTCGTCCAGCGGTGACGAGGCCGGCAGTGTCGGCGATTGCAGGCGCTGCAAGAAGTGCCGCATGTGGGTGAGGAACAGGTGGTTGCGCACAAAACCTTCGGGCACGCGGTGCACCTCGCGCGGCGCCTGGCCGGCGGCTTCGAGCGTGACCACACCTTGCACATAGTCCCAGCGCAGCACGCCCTGGCGGCCGACGATTTCCATCTCACGGCCGTAGCCGGGGCGCAGGTAGTCCAGATGCACCTGGGCCAGCGCGCCGCTGGCCAGTTGCAGGCCGATCTGGGCCACGGCCTCGGTCTCGATTTCCAGCGCCGCGGCGGTGCGCATCATGGCCGTGACGTCGGCCACCGGACCCAGCAGCCACTGCACCAGGTCCAGCTCGTGGATCAGGTCGAAGGTGACGCCGCCGCCCAGGGCCTTGAAGGCGCCATAGCCCTGGCGGTGGTCGGTGCCGGGCCGCCAGTCGGGCAGCCACTGGCCCACGGCCGCGCGCATGTGCCAGATCTCGCCCAGCAGGCCTTGCGCGAGTTGCTCGCGTATCCACAGCAGGTTGGGGTGGGAATGCAGCATGAAGCCGGCCTCCACCACCAGGCCCTTTTGCTGCACGGTGGCCAGCAGTTCGCTCACGCCGGCCATGGACGCGGCCAGCGGTTTTTCCAGAAACAGGTGTTTGCCGGCGCGCGCCGCCTGCAGTGCCACGTCCATGTGCTGGTCGGTGCGGTTGGCCACCACCACGGCGTCAACGTCGGACGCCAGCGCGGCGGCCAGATCGGGCACGCGGGTCACGCGCGGATCCAGGGTCTGTGCGTCGGGTCGGTAGCTGAAGGCTTGCACCTCGGCCCCGAGTTCAAGCAGGTTGCCGATGTGGCGTTTGCCGATGGAGCCGGTGCCGACGACGAGGACTTTCATGGAGCGGGGTGAGCAGGCGATTGACGCGTAGGAACGGACGGTCCGGCGGGGTGGTCGGGCGGGCTGGGCGCCCCGTCTCGTGGGCGCAGCCCGTTACTATACGTGGCCCTGTCACCCGCCCTGCCGATGCCCGATCCCCACACCCCGACCAGCCGCCCCTTCCCGCCCACCAGGCGGCTGTCGCTCATGATCGGGATCTACGAATGGCTCTGGCACCTGTTGCTGCCGGTGCTGCTGCTGTTTTTGTGGCGGCGTGGCCGCAAGGAGCCGCTGTACCGCCAGTTCTGGAGCGAGCGTTTAGGCGCCGTGCGCACCCGTCTGCAGCGGCCGCTGTGGGTGCATTCGGCTTCGATGGGCGAAATCCGCGGCGCCGCACCGCTGGTGCGCGCCCTGCTGGCCACCGGCCAGCCGGTGCTGGTCACCACCCTCACGCCGGCCGGCCGCACCGCCGCGCAGAAGCTGCTGGCGCAGGAGATCGCCGACGGCCGCGCCGAGGTGGTCTGGGTGCCGCTGGAGCTGGGCTGGGCGGTGCGCCGCTTCATCCGCCGGGTGCGGCCACGCGCCGCGCTGATGACCGAGATCGACACCTGGCCAGTGCTCGTGGCGACGATACGCCGCCAGACAGTGCCGCTGGCCATCGCCAACGCGCAGTACCCCGCCAAGAGCCTGGTGCGCGACCGAAAGTGGTTTGGCTTTCGGGCCGGCCTGTTCCAGGCCTACCAGCTGGTGCTGTGCAAGTCGGAAACCCATGCCCGGCGCTTCCGCGACGTGGGCTGCGAGCGTGTGGTGGTCGCGGGGGAAACCCGGTTCGACCTGCCGGTTTCGCCGCAGCAGATCGCGGCCGCACAACGGCTGGTGGCCGACTGGGGCATCACACCGGGCCAGCGCCCGGTGGTGGGTTTTGCCAGTGCCATCGTGGGCGAGGACGAGCAGTTCCTGGACGCCATCCGTCAGGTGCAAAACGCGCTGGCCGGCAAGGACCTGGCACGCCCGCTGTTCGTTTATGTTCCACGCAGCCCGCAACGCTTCGACGCTGTGGCCCAGCTCTTTGAAAGTGCGGGCCTGCGCGTGGCGCGTCGCAGCCGCATGCTCGACACCACCCTGGCGCCCACCGCCGACGCGCCCGACATGGGCGGCATCGACCTGCTGCTGGGCGATTCGCTGGGCGAGATGTACTTCTACCTCGCGCTGTCGCAGGTGGTGGTGGTCGGCGGCTCGTTCGTGGACAGCGGCGCGCACAACGTCATCGAACCGTTGGCCCTGAAAAAGCCGGTCATGGTCGGTCCCAGCATCTGGGGCATCGAATATCCCGGGGTGGAGGCACTCGCCGCCCACGTGCTGCAGCAACACATGAGCATCCCCAGTCTGTCGCAGGCGCTGGTGCACCTGCTGACCGACGCGCAGGCCTACGCGCAGGCCATCGCCGGCGCAGAGGCTTTTTACGCTGAACATGGCGGCGCGACCGACAAGCACATGAGGGTTCTCATGCCCTGGCTGGAGCAGGCACGTTGAGGCGCCCACTG
>NZ_JBPCSJ010000210.1:0-3845 GCF_051007235.1 Hydrogenophaga sp.
ATCGGGCGCGACCTCGAACACCTGGTAAGGCACGATGTTGATGTGCGCGTTGCCGGCGCGGCCGGGCACCTTGCCCTCTTCGCGCCCGCGCACCAGGTAGTTGGCGCCCAGGTTGGCCAGCATGGCCACCTGGGTGTCGAGCAGCGCCATGTCGATGTGCTGACCCTCGCCGGTGCGCTCGGCGTGGCGCAGCGCGGCCTGGATGGCGACAGTCGCGTACAGGCCCGTGAACAGGTCGGCCACCGCCACGCCCACCTTCTGCGGGCCGCCGCCGGGCAGGTCGTCGCGCTCGCCGGTCACGCTCATCAGCCCGCCCATGCCCTGGATGGCGTAGTCGTAGCCCGCGCGGTCTTTGTAGGGGCCGGTCTGGCCGAAACCGGTGATGGAGCAGTACACCAGCCGGGGGTTGAGCGCGTGCAGCGACGCGAAGTCCAGCCCGTAGCGCGCCATGTCGCCGACCTTGTAGTTCTCGACGAACACGTCGGCTTTGGCCGCCAGTTCGCGGATCAGCGCCTGCCCTTCGGGCGTGGCGATGTCGCAGGTGATGGAGCGTTTGTTGCGGTTGGCGCCCAGGTAGTAGGCGGCCTCGGCGGTGTCGGCGCCGTCGCGGCCTTTGAGGAAGGGCGGACCCCAGCCGCGGGTGTCGTCGCCGCCCGGGTGGCCGTCGCTGCGGGGCCGTTCAACCTTGACCACGTCGGCGCCCAGATCGGCCAGGGTCTGGGTGCACCAGGGGCCCGCGAGCACGCGGGACAAATCGAGTATGCGGATACCATCCAGAGCGTTCATGCGGCCATTGTGCCGCTGCGTGCGGCAGGCCACTGTCGCCGTGATGCCGGAGACATTCCCCTTGTTGCACCCCAACCGCGCCGCCGGCCTGGCGGCTTTGCTGCTGAGCGTCAGCGCCTGCAGCCCCACCTTCAACTGGCGCGAACTGCGCGTGGACGGCACGCCGCTGCAGGCCCTGATGCCCTGCAAGCCCGAGAGCGCCACGCGCCCGGTACCGCTGGGGGGCGCCGGTGCCGCCCCCGCCGAACTGCACATGCACAGCTGCGAAGCCGGCGGCCTGCGCTTTGCCGTGGCCTGGGCCGACGTGGGCCAGCCCGCGCAGGTGGCGCCCGCGCTGGCCGCCTGGCGCAGCGCCAGCCTGCAGGCGATCCGCGTGGCGCCGGCGGCGGCCGGTGACTGGGCGGTGAAGCTGCCCGGGGCCGACCCGGTGCAGGGCGTGAAGGCCCAGGGCACCGACCCGCAGGGCCAGCCGGTGCAGTCGCGCGCGCTGTACTTCGCGCAGGGCACCCAGGTGTTCCAGGCCGCGGTGTACGGCCCCCGTTTGCCGGACGAGGCGCTGGACGCTTTCTTCGCCGGCTTGCAGCTCTCGCCGCCATGAGCACGACCGCGTCGCCCGCCGCGTGGCTGGCCCCGCGCGCGGCGGTGGGGGTGTTCCTGGCCTTTGCGCTGGCCTACTTTTTCTCCACGCTGATCCGCGCCATCACGGCCACGCTCTCGCCGGTGCTCAGCCAGGAACTGGCCCTGAACGCGAGCGACCTGGGCTTGCTGGCCGGCGGTTACTTCTTCGGCTTTGCGCTGACGCAGCTGCCCATGGGCCGCTGGCTGGACCGGTACGGCCCGCGCCGCGTGATCCTGTGCTTCATGGTCGTGGCGGTGCTCGGTTGCGCCGCGTTCGCCACCGCCACCAGCTTCAGCGGCCTGCTGGCCGCGCGCGTGCTCACCGGCATGGGCGTGAGCGCCTGCCTGATGGCGCCACTGACCGGTTACCGCCGCTGGCTGCGGCCCGAGCTGTTGCTGCGCGCCAATTCGTGGATGCTGATGACCGGCTCGCTGGGCATGGTGGCGGCCACGCTGCCGGTGCAATGGCTGTTGCCGGTGCTGGGCTGGCGCGGGCTGTTCTGGGGGCTGGCCGTCTGCATCGTGCTGTCCATGGTGGCGCTGGCCTGGCGGGTGCCGGGCTGGGCCGCGCCTGTTGAACCGGTCGGCGCGGCACCGCCCGCGGTGGGCTATGCGGAGATCGCTCGCCACCCCTTCTTCCGCCAGATGGTGGGCATCGGCTTCGTGTTCTACGCCGGCATGCTCGCCATCCAGACGCTGTGGGCCGGCCCGTGGATGGTCAAGGTGGCCGGGGCCACGCCGGCCCAGGCCGCGCAAGGCCTGTTCGGCATCAACCTGTGCATGCTGGTGACCTTCTGGCTCTGGGGCGTGGTCAACCCGCACCTGGCGCGCCGGGGCTGGAGCGCCGAACGCCTGATCGCCTGGGGTGTGCCGCTGGCCCTGGCGGTGCTGGCGCTCAACGTGACGCTGGGCGCGGGGGCCGGCTGGCCGCTGTGGGCCCTGTTCTGCGTGTGCAGCAGCGTGGGCGCGCTGGCGCAGCCGGCGGTGGGCATGGCGCTGCCGGCGCAGGCCGCGGGCCGGGCGCTGTCGGCCTACAACCTGGTCATCTTCGCCGGCGTGTTCGCCATGCAATGGGCCATCGGCCTGGCCAGCGACGCCCTGGGCGGCCTGGGCTGGAGCGAGCCGCAACGCCTGCGCGGGGCGCTTGCGCTGTTCGGCCTGGCCAGTGCGCTGGCCTATGCGGGCTTTCTGCGCGCCCAGCACCGCCGCGCGGCGGGCGCTGCCGGCTAAACTGCGACCTCATATGAACGGCATCCTCATCGTTGCGCACGCCCCGCTGGCTTCGGCCCTGCGCGCCTGCGTGCTGCACGTGTTCCCCGACAGCGCAGACGCGGTGTCGGCCCTGGACGTTCAACCCAATGTGCCGCCCGAGGAATCGCTCGCGCAGGCGCGTGCCATGGTGCGCCAGCTGGGTCTGCCCAGCACGCTGGTCGTCACCGACGTGTTCGGCGCCACGCCCTGCAACGTGGCGCAGAAGCTGGTGGACGGTGTGCGCTCCAAGCTCATCACCGGCGTGAACCTGCCCATGCTGCTGCGCACCGTGTCGTACCGGCACGAGTCGCTGGATGCGCTGGTCTCGCGGGCCATGATCGGTGCGACGCAGGGGGTGATCCAGGTGGCCGTGACCGCACCCCAAAATCAGGCGAGAAGAACCACCCATGATCAAGACCACCGCGACCATCAGCAATAAGCTCGGGCTGCACGCCCGGGCCTCGGCCAAGCTCACCAAGCTGGCCGGCAGCCACGCCTGCGAGGTGTGGATGTCGCGTGGCGAGCGGCGGGTCAACGCCAAAAGCATCATGGGCGTGATGATGCTGGCCGCCGGCATCGGCAGCCAGGTCGAGATCGAGACCAACGGCCCGGACGAGCAGGCGGCGATGGACGCCATCGTGGCGCTGATCAACGACAAGTTCGGCGAGGGAGAGTGAGCTTGATCCAAGGGCGCATGTCGGAGCAAGGGCGTTTCGCCGCAGGGCCGCCCCAAGGCGAAACAGCCCCCTCGGGGGGCAGCGACCCGCGTCAGCGGCGGAGCGTGGGGGCTGACAGCTCATGACCTTCACCGTTCATGGTCTGGCGGTCTCCCGTGGCATCGCCATCGGGCGGGCGGTCATCGTGGCCGCCAGCCGCATGGACGTGGCGCACTACTTTGTCAAGGCCGATCAGGTCGAGGCCGAGATCGAGCGCCTGCGCAGCGCGCGCAAGGTGGTGGTGGAAGAGATCGGTCGTGTGCAGCAGAGCCTGGCCGACCTCGGCCCCGCCGACGCCCACCCCGAACTGGCCGCCCTGCTGGACGTGCACCTCATGCTGCTGCAGGACGAGCAGCTCACCGGCGGCGTCAAGCACTGGATCACCGAACGCCACTACAACGCCGAATGGGCGCTGACCACCCAGCTGGAGGTGATCGGGCGCCAGTTCGACGAGATGGAAGACCCCTACCTGCG
>NZ_JBPCSJ010000211.1:0-1880 GCF_051007235.1 Hydrogenophaga sp.
GAAGTGTTCTGTGTCGTCGCGGAATGCGGCAGCATCCGCGCCGCGGCACGCCGCCTGGGGCTGACCCAGCCGGCCGTGACCTACGTGGTGCGCGAACTCGAACGCCAGGCGGGCGCGCCGCTGCTGCTGCGCCAGACCAGCGGCGTGGTGCTGACAGCGCTGGGTGAGTCGCTGCACCGGCGCGCGCTGCGCCTGCTCGAAGAATGGCGCCAGGCGCAGGACGAACTGGAGCAGCTGCGCGACGGCAGCAGCGGTGCGCTGCGGCTGGCCTTCAGCTCCGGCGCGGCGGCCCGTGTGCTGGCGCCAGCGCTCGAAACCTTCCGGCGCACCCGGCCCGGTGTGCGCCTGGACATCCACGAGCTGTCGCTGAGCGATCCGCAGGACCTCTGGAAGGTGGGGCAGTACGACTTTGCGGTGATCAGCGAACTGGACGAGCCGGTGAACGACACGCTCGACCGCCAGGTGCTGTTCCGCGCCCCGCTGCAGGTCATGGCCCGCCTGGGGCACACGCTGGCGGGCGCGCGCTCCCTGCGCGAGCTCAAAGACTGCCTGTGGCTGCTACCAGGGTATGGGCCGCGCGTGATCGGCGACGCGATGCAGGCCCTGGGCGTGGAGCCCCCGCGCCAGGTCATGATGGTGCAGTCGCTCTACATCGCCCTGTCGCTGGTGCGCAGCACCGACGCGCTGGTGCTCATGTCCACCGTGGTGCTGGACGACCCGCAGGTGGCCCAGACCATCACCGCGCTGCCGCTGCGCGAACCGCTACCGCAGCTGCGCGTGTCCATGGTGAGCCAGGGCATGGACGGGCTCACGCCCGCGGCCCGTCAGTTTGCCGACGGGCTGCTGGCGGCCGCCGCAACCGACTTCACGCGTGCGAAGGCTGCAGGAACACGCGGGCGCGGCGCGGCGACACGAGCAGCTTCTCGCCGTCCTTGAAACCCTGAGCGCGGAACCACTCGGCCGGCACCTGCGCTTCGATCAGCGGGTCGTGCCCGCTGGGCGACGCATCGTTGAGCGGCCACAGTTCCAGCCGCGCGATCGGCCCCACCACGATGGCGCGCTGCAGCTCGGCCACGATGCCGCGTTCGCCCACGGCGAACCGGCGCACCTCCAGGTCGTGCGGACGCACATAGGCCATGGCCTGGGCGTCCTGCGCACTGGCGTGTTCGGGCGCGTCCACCGACACCTCGTCGCCCAGGAAGCCGTAGACAAACGGGCTGGCCGGGTGGTCCCACACGTCCTGTGGCGAACCGACCTGCTCGACCACGCCGCTGTTCATCAGCACCACGCGGTCGGCCACTTCCAGCGCTTCCTCCTGGTCGTGCGTGACGAAGATACTGGTGACGTGCAACTCGTCGTGCAGGCGGCGCAGCCAGCGGCGCAGTTCCTTGCGCACCTTGGCGTCCAGGGCACCGAAGGGTTCGTCCAGCAGCAGCACCTTGGGCTCGACCGCGAGCGCGCGCGCCAGGGCGATGCGCTGGCGCTGGCCGCCCGAGAGCTGCGAGGGGTAGCGGTCGGCGATCCAGTCGAGCTGCACCAGCTTGAGCAGGTCGGTCACTTTCTGTTTGATCTGCGCCTCGCTGGGGCGCTCGCCGCGCGGCTTGACGCGCAGGCCGAAGGCCACGTTCTCGAACACCGTCATGTGGCGGAACAGCGCATAGTGCTGGAACACAAAGCCGACGTTGCGCTCGCGCACGTGCACGTCGGTGGTGTCTTCGCCGCTGAAGTGGATGCTGCCGGCGTCCGGCGTTTCCAGGCCGGCAATGATGCGCAGCAGCGTGGTCTTGCCGCAGCCCGACGGGCCCAGCAGCGCCAGCAATTCGCCGGAGCCAATGTCGAGATTGACGTTCTTCAGCGCGTGGAAGCTGCCGAAGTGCTTG
>NZ_JBPCSJ010000212.1:0-3359 GCF_051007235.1 Hydrogenophaga sp.
GGTGGTCGGCGGCGCGCATGCGGGCGGTCTGCCCAGCCAGGGTGACCTGGACCGTTTCGAGCTGGGCGGCGATGTCGGCAGCCTTCGTCGAACCAGCCTTCTCGATGGCCTGCGCCAACGACTCGATCATGAGCTGCATGCGCATGTGCACATAGTCGTCGGCCGGGTTCGGGAAGCGCTGGCGGAACGACTGGTAGAAGCTTTCTGACGCCCTGCCCGGCACGTTGGGGAACCAGTCGGCCACCGCCACCACCTTGCCAATGCCGGCGTCGCCCATGGCGGCCGGCGCGCCCAGCGCGTTGCCATAGAAGGTGTAGAACGTGCCTTCAAAGCCGGCTTCCTGCGCGGCCTTGACCAGCAGGGTCAGGTCATTGCCCCAGTTGCCGGTGAGCACGGCCTGGGCGCCGCTGGCCTTGATCTTGGCGGCGTAGGGCGCGAAATCCTTGATGCGGGCCATGGGGTGCTGCTCGTCGCCCAAGATCTTCACGTCGGGGCGCTGGGCGGCCAGTTGCTGGCGCGCTTCGGCCAGCACGGCCTGCCCGAAGGAATAGTCCTGCCCGATCAGGTAGATACCCTTGAGTGCCCTGTCTTCCTTGACCACGCTCATCAGCGCGCTCATGCGCATGTCGGCGTGGGCGTCGAAGCGGAAATGCCAGTAGCTGCACCGAGCGTTGGTCAGCACCGGGTCCACCGCGGAGTAGTTGAGGAACACCACCTGGCGCGCCGGGTCGCGTTCGTTGTGCTTGTTCAGCGCGTCGATCAGGCCGGCCGCGGCGGCCGACGAGTTGCCCTGGGTGACGATGGTGATGTTCTTATCGATGGCCGAGCGCAGCGCCGACAGGGCCTCTTCGGTCTGGCCCTTGCTGTCAAAGCGCACGATCTCCAGCGGGCGGTTACCCCCTTGCGCGGCGGGCAGCTTCACGCCGCCGCGGGCGTTGACGCGCTCGGTGGCCCAGACCAGGTTGCGGAACACCGCCTCGCCGGTGTTGGCGAACGGGCCCGACAGGCCTTCGATCATGCCGATGCGGATGGGTTCGCCGGCCGTCTGGGCTTGCCCCGTGGTGGCCGACAGGGCGCCGGCCAGCAGCGCCACCAGCACGCCGCGGCGCGCCCAGGTTTCAGAAAATGTCATGTGATCTCACTCCGTGGTTCGGTGTCGCGGGTCCAACCGGCCTTGGGGCCGAACAGTCGCCCAAGCGACAGGGTGGCGGAGTGTAATTCCTAATTACAGACCCTACCCCACCCCGGTATTCCCCGGTTCAGGCCTGCTCGGCGACGAGGTCGGCCAGCGGCCAGCGGGGGCGGACGTTGAAGCGGTAGCCGGCACCGGCCGAGAGGTCGGCCAGACCGGCCTGCACGCGCAGGCCGGCGGCCAGCGCGATCATGGCGCCGTTGTCGGTGCACAGGTGCAGTTCGGGGTAATGCACGCGCACCTGGCTCAGAGCGCAGACGGCGTTGAATTGCTGGCGCAGCAGCGCGTTGGCGCCCACGCCGCCGGCCACCACCAGGCGGTTCAGGCCGGTCGCCCGGAGCGCAGCCAGCGATTTCTTGACCAGCACGTCCACGATGGCGGCCTGCACGCTGGCGGCCACGTCGGCCTTCTGCTGCACGGTCAGCGGATCGGCCAGGTGGGCCGTGGCCGGGCCGTCCATCGCGGCGTGCGCCAGGCGCTTGACCTGGGTCAGCACCGCCGTCTTGAGGCCGGCAAAGGAGAAATCGAGGTCGCCGCTGTGCAGCAGCGGGCGCGGGAATTTGTAGGCGGTGGCGCTGCCCTGCTGCGCCAGCTTCGACAAGGCCGGCCCACCCGGGTAACCCAGGCCCAACAGCTTGGCGGACTTGTCGAACGCCTCGCCCGCCGCGTCGTCGATGGTTTCGCCCAGCAGCTCGTAGCGCCCCACCCCGTCCACCCGCATGAGCTGCGTGTGACCGCCCGACACCAGCAGCGCCACGAAAGGGAACTGCGGCGGATCGGCGCTCAGGAACGGGGACAGCAGGTGCCCTTCGAGATGGTGCACGCCGACCACCGGCTTGCCCAGCGCCATGCCCAGCGCGCAGGCCACGCCCGAGCCCACCAGCAGCGCGCCGGCCAGGCCGGGACCGCGTGTGTGGGCGATCACGTCCACCGCCGACAGCGGCAGCCCCGCCTGGGCCATGACCGCGTCGGTCAGCGGCAGCACGCGGCGGATGTGGTCGCGGCTGGCCAACTCGGGCACCACGCCGCCATAGGCCTGGTGCATCTCGATCTGGCTGTGCAGCGCGTGGCCCAGCAGGCGCGGCGTGGACGCGCCACTGGCGTCCACCAGGGCCACACCGGTTTCGTCGCAGGACGATTCGAATCCAAGAATCAACATAAGGAGAAGTCTAGTGGCCGGAGCGGGTGTCTTCACCCAGGATGCGGCGGAACTGGCTCCGCCAGGCCGCTCGCATCGCCCCCTGGGGGGGGGGTGACGGCGCAGCCGGCGCGGGGGGGATCTACTTCAGCGGATAGCGCGCCAGCTGTTGCGTGTCCAGCAGCCGGATCTCGCGCTTGTCGACCTCGATCAGGCCCTTGTCTTCCAGCTCGCGCAGCACCTTGGAAAAGTACTCCGGCGTCATCGACAGGCGCGAGGCGATGGACGCCTTGCTCACCGGCAGCTGCACGCTGGCGGCTTCCACCCCGTCTTCCGGCAGGTCTCGCATCAGATAGCCGATCACGCGCTCCACCCCGCTGTGCAGGGCGTAGGCCTGCACGTCGTTGACCAGGCCGTGCAGCCGGCGCGAGAGGCCGGCCAGCATGCGCATGCAAAAGCGCGGGTCGTTGCCGATTTCGCGCAAGACCGCATCCTTGCCCACGCTCACCAGCAGGCAGTCGCTCAGCGCCTGGGCGTTGATGAAGTACGGCCTGTCGGTGAACATCAGCGCCTCGGCAAAGCTGTTGCCCGGGCCGACGATTTCGATGATCTTTTCCTGCCCGGCGGGCGAGATGGCGAACAGCTTGATCTGTCCGGTGACCGCCACGTGGAATTCGTTGCAGCGCTCGCCCAGGCGGAACACGTCGTCCCCACGGGCGAGCTGGCGCAGCTTGCTGCCGGCGGCCAGGCGCTGCAGCTCGGGCGGCTGCATTTCCTGGAACAGCGGCAGCATCGAGAGGTAGCGGGGCAGGTCGAATCGTTCCAGGTCCATAGGGCACGCACAGGGTGGGTGCCGGCGGCACCGCTCCCGCAAAAAGGGGCAACTGTACGCCCACGGCGTGACGCGGTCATCGCCCCGCGTTCTGCAGAAAGCGCGTGTACACCAGCGACAGGCGCTGCACCAGGTCCTGCGGGCGGTGCACCAGCGCGTAACCCTGCTGGCCGAACAGCGCCGGCAGGTAGTCGTGC
>NZ_JBPCSJ010000213.1:0-2098 GCF_051007235.1 Hydrogenophaga sp.
GTTGCCCGCCGTGACCGAACCGCGCGCGGCGAACACGGTGCGCAGCTTGGCCAGGCCTTCGAGCGTGGTGTCGGGGCGTGCGCCCTCGTCCAGGCTGATGATGCGGCTGCTGGTCGAGACCTCGGCGGTCTCCAGGTTCACGCTGCGGTCGGTCACTTCCACCGGCGTGATCTCGTCGCTGAACTCGCCGTTCTTCATCGCGATCACGGCGCGCTGGTGCGACTGCACGGCGAAGGCATCCTGCGCATCGCGCGACACCTTCCACTGCTGCGCCACCTTCTCAGCCGTCAGGCCCATGCCGTAGGCGATGCCGTAGCTCTCGATGTCGTCGGTGTTACGGAAGATGGTGGGCGAAAGGCTGGGGCTGTTGCCCATCATGGGCACCATGCTCATGCTCTCGACCCCGGCGGCGATCATCACGTCGGCCTCACCGACACGGATGCGGTCGGCCGCCATCGCCACGGCCGACAGACCCGAAGCGCAGAAGCGGTTGACGGTGATGCCGCCGACCGAGTTCGGCAGGCCGGCCAAGATGGCGCCGATGCGCGCCACGTTCAGGCCCTGCTGGGCCTCGGGGATCGCACAACCGGCGATCACGTCTTCCACCGACTTCGGGTCCAAGTTGGGCACCTGGGCCATGGCGGCACGCAGCGCGTGGGCCAGCAGGTCGTCCGGCCGCAGGTGCTTGAACGAACCCTTGTGCGAACGGCCGATGGGCGTGCGGGTGGCGGCGACGATGTAGGCGTCTTGAACTTGTTTCATGTGCTTGACCTCAGTTCCGCACCGGTTTGCCGGTGTTGAGCATCCCGAGGATGCGTTCCTGCGTTTTGGGGTGAACGATCAGCGAGCAGAAGGCCTGGCGCTCCAGCGTCATCAGGTACTCCTCGCTCACCAGCGTGCCGGCTTCAACGTCGCCGCCGGTGACGACGTTCGCAATCAGCGACGCGATGTGGAAGTCGTGCTGGCTGATGAAACCGCCGTCGCGCATGTTGACCAGGCTGCCGAGGATGGTGGCCTTGCCGTCGCGACCGGCGACCGGGAACAGGCGCTTGTGCGGCGCGCGGTAGCCGCCCGCGAACATCGCCTTCGCCTCGTTGATGGCGACGAACAGCAGCTCGTCCTTGTGCGGCACGATCAGGTCGGAATGCAGCACGTAGCCGAGCTGGCGCGACTCGATGGCGCTGGTGCCGACCTTGGCCATGGCCGCGGCGGTGAAGCCTTCGGTCAGGAAGGGCAGCAGGTCCTTGCCCGTCGAGGTCTCGGCGTTTTCGGCCGCGCGGCGCGCGATGTAGGTCAGGCCGCCGGCGCCGGGCACCAGGCCCACGCCCACTTCCACCAGACCGACGTAGCTTTCCATGTGCAGCACGCGGCGCGCGCTGTGCACCGCCAGCTCGCAACCTCCGCCCAGCGCCAGGCCGCGCACGGCGGAGACCACCGGCACGTTGGCGTAGCGCAGGCGCAGCATCATCTGCTGCATGAAGCCTTCGGCGTCTTCGATGGCGGCCACGCCCACGGCCATGAAGGCCGGCAGCATGGCCTGCAGGTCGGCGCCCGCGCTGAAGGGCTCGTCGCCCGACCAGACCACCAGGCCCTGGTACTCGGCCTCGGCCAGGTCGATGGCGGCCATCAGGCCTTCGCAGACCTCGGGGCTGATGGCGTGCATCTTGGTCTTGATGCTGGCGATCAGCACCTCGCCATCCAGCGTCCAGACACGGATCGAATCGCTTTCTTCGATGGTGTTGCCAGCGGTCTCAAATTTCGGCCCGGCTTCGCCCAGCAGCAGCTCAGGGAAGTGCTGGCGCTGGTACACCGTCAGGCTGCGCCGCGGCTCGAACACGCCCTTGGTGGGGTTCCACGAACCCTGCGCGGTGTGCACGCCACCGGCCTCGGCCACGGGGCCCTTGAACACCCAGTCGGGCAACGGCGCCTTGCTCAGCGCTTTGCCCGCGTCGATGTCTTCCTGGACCATCTTCGCCACTTCCAGCCAGCCCGCTTCCTGCCACAGCTCGAACGGGCCCTGCTTCATGCCGAAGCCCCAGCGCATGGCCTGGTCCACGTCGCGCGCGGTCTCGGCAATGGCAGCCAGGTGCACGGCGGC